>NZ_JASATP010000015.1:0-123989 GCF_038440375.1 Bacillus sp. OTU530 | reverse complement strand
CAAATGCGACTCCCTTATGTTAACACCCCTTAATCGTGATGTCAACATCTTTTTTAAAAAGCTTCTTTATCAGAAGCAACATCACTTATAATACACTTTGATATAGTATTCGTCAACAGTCTTTTTTAAAAACATTACATTAAAAATTTCTTTACGAAGCTTTGGTAATCTAGTTACTCTGTCCCTCTTTCACTTTTCAAAGAAAAACTAAATCGAAAGCACCAATATTTTAGTTCATAAATGGAGTTTGTTAAATGGATAAAGAAAACTCGCCGATTGGCAAGCCCTACTTATACTGTATTCCTAAAATTCCCCACTACGTCGAATTCACCTCTAGCCGAAAATTTATACTTTCCTACAGCGCAAAAAAGCCCTCCGTATGAGGGCTGAAAGACAGAGGCGTAGCCCTACTTATACTGTATTCCTAAAATTCCCCACTACGTTGAATTCACTTCTAGCTGGAAATTTATACTTTCCTACAGGGTAAAAAGAAGCAAGGCCTTTTATAAACTTTAAGCGCAAAAAACACTTCTACACAAGCTAAGCTCTAAGCTATTAATTCGATAGGATTGACAGCATCCGCTCTCCACTTTTCATGCCCGCACTGCATAACGGACACTTCGGATGATCCTGTAACGAAAAATCCTTTCTCATCCATCCGCGGCAATTCTCCGATTCACATTCCCATACAGCTGCCTTCACCTGTTCTGCTTCTTGTTGCATCGCTTGCTTTTTTCTGCTCCAGTACATATCTAACTCCTCCTTCGATTCGATATACAATCGTTCCGTACAACCTTCCATCGCACCGGCGGAAAGAAAAAAAGGCTGCTAACTCTATTGTTAACAACCTTCCTATTTGTCAATTACAGTTTTACAACGTTTACTGCTTGTGGTCCACGGTTACCTTGCTCGATTTCAAAGCTTACTTCTTGACCTTCATCAAGAGTTTTGAAACCTTCGCCTTGGATAGCAGAGAAATGTACGAATACATCGTTTCCACCTGGTACTTCGATAAATCCGAAACCTTTTTCACCATTAAACCATTTTACTTTACCAGTTGCTTTCATATTAAAATTCCTCCTTAAGAAATAAATGTAGTAATATGCTGTTCTTATTTTCCCGTTACAAGAAATAAAAAATTCACACATTATCAAGTATCATAGGTAACTCATATCATCCTTTGATGCTTGATAATATGTGAATTTGTTTAACGCATATTCTTCTTAATACGATTATACCTCTTTTTTTATATGTTTGCAATGCCAGCAAAGAAAAAAGAAAACTGGCATTATTGGGAGTACTTGCTATATAAAAGACCCGAACAATGTCTGCACACACCGTTCGGGTTTCCATCGCCATTATAAAGGTCTTCGTTAGTAAAAGGAATATTCGGAAGCAACGTCTGCACACGCTGCTCCAGAATCTCTTATTGATTTTTCAATCAATACAATAGTAAAACAACCGCTACAGCATCTGCACATGCTGTTTCAGCAGAAAATCACTTATATTATTTCTTTAAGTTGTAGAAAGATTTCGCGCCATCGTACACAGCCAATGCGCCAAGCTCGTCTTCGATGCGAAGTAATTGGTTGTATTTTGCGATGCGGTCTGTACGGCTTAAAGAACCAGTTTTGATTTGACCTGCATTTGTTGCTACTGCGATATCAGCAATTGTTGCATCTTCTGTTTCACCAGAACGGTGAGATACAACTGCAGTGTAACCAGCACGTTTCGCCATTTCGATTGCTTCGAATGTTTCAGTTAAAGTACCGATTTGGTTTACTTTGATTAGGATTGAGTTGCCTACGCCTTTTTCAATACCTTCAGCAAGCTTCTCAGTGTTTGTAACGAATAGATCGTCACCAACTAATTGAACGCGGCCGCCAAGGCGCTCTGTTAATAATTTATGACCTTCCCAGTCATTTTCGTCAAGACCGTCTTCGATAGAAACGATTGGGAACTCATTTACTAATTGCTCGTAGAAATCAACCATTTCAGTAGAGCTTAAGCCAGTACGGCCTTCGCCAGCAAGGTCATATTTGCGTGTTTCTTTGTTAAAGAATTCAGAAGATGCAACGTCCATTCCAAGAAGAACGTCTTTTCCTGGCTCATAGCCAGCTTTTTTGATTGCTTCCATGATAACTTCTAATGCTTCACGGTTAGAACCAAGGTTTGGAGCGAAACCACCTTCGTCACCAACAGCTGTATTTAAGCCTTTTGCATGAAGAACAGATTTCAATGCGTGGAATACCTCTGCACCTGTGCGAAGCGCTTCACGGAATGTAGGAGCGCCTACAGGAAGAATCATAAACTCTTGGAAGTCTACGTTGTTGTCAGCATGAGATCCGCCGTTGATAATGTTCATCATTGGAGTTGGAAGCTGCTTCGCATTGAAACCGCCAAGGTAACGGTATAATGGAAGACCTACTAAGTCAGCTGCAGCGTGAGCAACTGCCATAGATACACCTAGGATTGCGTTTGCACCTAACTTGCCTTTGTTTGGCGTGCCGTCTAATTCGATCATTGTACGGTCGATTGCTACTTGATCTGTTACGTCAAGACCAACGATTTCAGGAGCAATTACTTCATTTACGTTTTCAACTGCTTTTAAAACACCTTTTCCAAGGTAACGGGATTTGTCACCGTCGCGAAGTTCTACTGCTTCGTATTCACCTGTAGAAGCACCACTTGGTACTAAAGCGCGTCCAAACGCACCGGATTCTGTATATACTTCTACCTCTACAGTAGGGTTACCGCGGGAATCTAATACTTCGCGTGCATAAACATCAGTAATGAATGGCATATGTTTTCTCTCCTTTTATTGTGTGATTAATGTTTTTCCTGTCATTTCCTTCGGCTGTTCTAAGCCTAAAAGAGTTAGCATCGTTGGAGCAATATCACCTAAAATACCGTCCTCACGAAGTTGAGCACCTTCTTTTGTAACGATGAACGGAACCGGGTTCGTCGTATGAGCTGTCATTGGTTGCCCCTCTGGCGTCAATTCCTCATCAGCATTTCCATGGTCAGCTGTGATAATTGCTGTACCGCCTTTTGCAACAATAGCTTCAACAACTTTCCCTAAGCACTCATCTGTCGCTTCAACCGCTTTAATTGTCGGCTCCATCATACCAGAGTGACCAACCATATCGCAGTTCGCAAAGTTTAAAATGATTGCATCATGCTTGTCCGCTTCAATTTCCTTTACTAATGCATCGGTTACTTCGTAAATGCTCATTTCTGGCTGCAAATCATACGTTGCAACCTTTGGAGAATTGATAAGAATTCGCTCTTCACCAGGGAATTCAGCTTCACGTCCGCCGCTAAAGAAGAACGTAACATGCGGATATTTTTCAGTTTCCGCAATACGAAGCTGCTTTAACCCAGCTTGTGAAATGACTTCTCCTAATGTGTTATCAAGGTTTGTCGGCTTAAATGCTACATAGCCGCCGACAGTTTCACTGAATTGTGTCATACAAACAAACTCCGGAATATGCGGAACTTTGCTGCCGCGATCAAATTCACGGAAATCATCATTTGTAAACACGCGCGCAATTTGAATCGCGCGGTCTGGACGGAAGTTGTAGAAAATGATTGCGTCATCATCGTTGATTGTTGCAACCGGTGTTTCGTCTTCACGAACGATTACAGAAGGCAATACGAATTCGTCATAAATACCGTTTGCATAGGAGTCTTCTACGCACTCGTACGCATCCTTGTATGTTGGACCTTCACCGTATACCATGGCGCGATAGCACTTCTCAACACGATCCCAGCGCTTGTCACGGTCCATAGAATAGTAACGGCCAGATACTGTCGCGAACTGTCCGACGCCTGTTTCTTCGATCACTTTGTACGTTTGCTCAATGTATCCTTTTGCTGTTTTCGGACCGACGTCTCGGCCGTCTAAGAACGCATGGATATACACGTTCTCAATCCCTTCCTTCGCCGCTAAACGAAGAAGTGCAAACATATGGTTGATATGGCTATGTACACCGCCATCAGAAAGCAAGCCAAATAAGTGAAGGTTTGAACCTTTTTGCTTCACATGATTTATCGCGTTTACGAATGTTTCATTACGCTCGAATTCACCCTCGCGAATTGCAACATTTACACGCGTTAAGCTTTGGTACACAATGCGGCCGGCACCAATATTTAAGTGCCCTACCTCAGAGTTCCCCATTTGTCCTTGAGGCAAACCGACTGCTTCTCCGCTTGCCGTTAATGTCGTATGCGGATATTGCTCCCAATATCGGTCAAAGTTTGGTTTGCTTGCTTGTGCAATTGCGTTACCGTATGTTTCTTCGCGCAACGCAAAACCGTCTAAAATAATTAGAGCTGTTGGTTGCTTTGCCATTACTTTACTGCCTCCAAAAGTCCTAAGAAGGATGCAGGCTCTAGGCTTGCGCCGCCTACTAACGCACCATCGATATCAGGCTGCGCCATGTACTCAGCGATATTTTCAGGCTTTACGCTTCCGCCGTATTGAATACGGACAGCTGCTGCTGCATCAGCAGAGAATGCTTCCGCTACAACATTGCGGATATGCGCGCATACTTCGTTTGCATCCTGCGCAGAGGAGGATTTTCCTGTTCCGATTGCCCAAATTGGCTCGTACGCGATAACAGTTGCTTTTACTTGCTCTTCTGTTAATCCAGCTAACGCTTGTTTTACTTGATTTGCTACAAGATCAAACGTTTTTCCGCTTTCGCGCTCTTCTAATGTTTCACCGCAGCATACGATTGGTGTTAAGCCGTTTGCAAATGCTGCTACAGTTTTCTTGTTTACTGTTTCATCCGTTTCCGCAAACATTTCACGGCGCTCAGAGTGTCCAAGCACAACGTAGCTTACTTTCAAATCAGCAAGCGCTACTGGGCTGATTTCGCCTGTAAACGCACCGCTGTTTGCAAAGTGCATGTTTTGCGCGCCAACTTTTAGCTCGGAGCCTTCCGTTGCTGCTACAAGACGCTCTAGGAATAGAGCTGGAGAGCAAACAACAGAATCAACTGCTGAAGCAGAAGGAATTTGTCCTTTTACTTCCTCTACGAAGCTTACCGCCTCGCCTAATGTTTTATGCATTTTCCAGTTTCCTGCAATAATAGGTTTACGCATTCGGTACACCATCCCTTATTCGAGTGTAGCTCTTTACGGCTTATTCGTTCTATATTTCCAATTTCTCAAGGTAGTCAGAGTTTTTGCCAAAGAGGGCCCATCAATGACAGTTATGCTGCTACACAGTAAAAATCATACTTATAGAGCTCAAACAGGCCGCTTTCGCTTTTCTTACTTATCGTTTAGACGTACAACACCTGGAAGCTCTTTACCTTCCATGAACTCAAGAGATGCGCCGCCGCCTGTAGAGATATGACTCATTTTATCAGCTAAGCCGAATTTTTCAACTGCTGCCGCAGAGTCACCGCCGCCGATTACAGAGTATGTATTCGGAGATTCAGCAAGAGCATCCGCTACTGCTTTTGTTCCCTTCGCGAATGTGTCCAATTCAAACACACCCATAGGTCCATTCCAAATAACAAGCTTTGAGTTACGAATCACATCTGCGTAGATTTCACGCGTTTTCGGGCCGATATCCAACCCTTCCCAATCACTAGGGATGGCATCAACAGATACCTCTTGTGTGTTCGCATCATTAGAGAAACCATCGGCTACTACAATATCAACAGGAACATAGAAATTTACACCTTTTTGCTTTGCAGTTTCCATGAATTCTTTTGCAAGATCAATTTTGTCTTCTTCTAGCAAAGATTTTCCGATTTCATGACCTTGCGCTTTGATAAACGTATACGCAAGTCCACCGCCGACAATAAGGTTGTCCACCTTATCAAGCAGATTGCTAATTACACCGATCTTGTCTCTTACTTTCGCGCCGCCAATGATTGCTGTAAAAGGACGATCTGGGTTAGACAACGCTTTTCCTAATACTTCAATTTCTTTTTCCATCAAGAAACCGGATACAGCTGGGATGTACTCAGCAATACCTGCAGTGGAAGCGTGCGCACGGTGTGCCGCACCAAATGCATCGTTTACATACAGATCAGCCAAAGCTGCAAATTCCTTCGCAAGTGCTGGATCGTTCTTTTCTTCGCCCGCATAAAAACGAACGTTCTCAAGAAGAAGAACATCTCCTTCACTCATGCCAGCAACTGCTTCTTGCACAACAGGACCATACGCCTCGTCCGTTTTAATTACGTTTTTGCCAAGCAATTCGCCTAAACGCTTCGCTACTGGTGTTAAACGTAATTCTTCTACCACTTGTCCTTTTGGACGGCCAAAATGGCTTGCTAAAATAACCTTTGCTCCGTTCTCCGTCAAGTACTGGATCGTCGGAAGAGCTGCGCGGATGCGCGTTTCATCTGTGATGACGCCGTCTTGCATTGGCACATTGAAGTCTACGCGGCAAAATACGCGTTTTCCTTTTACATCGACATCGCGAATCGATTTCTTGTTCATTAGGATTTCCCTCCGTGTTATAAATGGATTGACAAAACCCACTCCAAAGCTTACCACATTTTAGGGTAAAGTGAAACTTTATATAAGGAGATTTTGCCCTTGGCGCATGTTAATTATATGTAAAGAGAAGGGGAGGAGGGCATATTGCCTCTCCCCCCCTTTCCTTTTTTATATAATGGTCGAATTAAAGACCTTTAGATGCGATGTAGTCAACAAGGTCTACAACACGGTTAGAGTAGCCTGTTTCGTTATCGTACCAAGAAAGAACTTTTACCATGTTGCCGTCTACTACCATTGTAGAAAGAGCATCGATAGAAGAAGATGCAGGAGAACCATTGTAGTCGCGAGATACTAGTGGCTCGTCGCTGTATACAAGAATTCCTTTTAATGGACCTTCAGCAGCTGCTTTCAACGCTGCGTTTACTTCTTCTGCTGTTACTTCTTTGTCAAGCTCAGCAACTAAGTCAACAAGAGATACGTTTGGAGTTGGAACACGAACCGCACCACCGTTTAATTTTCCTTTTAATTCAGGAAGAACAAGACCGATTGCTTTTGCAGCACCTGTAGAAGAAGGAATCATGTTTTCAGCAGCTGCACGCGCACGACGCCAGTCTTTGTGTGGTAAATCTAGAATTTGTTGGTCGTTTGTGTAAGAGTGAACTGTTGTCATCATACCGCGGCGGATTCCGAATTGCTCATGAAGAACTTTTGCAAATGGAGCCAAGCAGTTTGTTGTACAAGATGCATTAGAGATAACATTGTGGTTAGCTGCATCGTATTTGTCTTCGTTTACGCCCATAACGATTGTGATATCTTCGTTGCTTGCAGGAGCAGAGATAACAACTTTCTTTACAGAACCGCCTAAATGCTTTTCAGCGTCTGCTTTGTTTGTGAAACGGCCTGTAGATTCTACAACAACTTCTACGCCGTAGTCGCTCCAAGGTAATTGAGCAGGATCACGCTCAGCGATGATTTTGATTTCTTTTCCGTTTACAACGATGCTGTCGCCGTTTGCAGAAATTTCTCCTTGCAATGTACCGTGCACAGAATCATATTTCAATAAGTGAGCTAATGTTGCTGCATCTGTTAAATCGTTGATTGCTACGATTTCTACATTTTCATTTTTAAGAGCCGCACGGAATACGTTACGACCAATACGTCCAAAACCATTAATACCAACTTTAACTGCCATTTTAACTTCCTCCTCTAATGTGTGGGTGAAATATATGGTTAAGAGCTAATGCTCTTAAGTAACTCTCTTGCTGCGCCTTCATCTGTTACCAATATCGAGGTATGTCCCTGTCCGATAACAGCCTGAATGGCTTTCGCCTTTGATGCACCGCCCGCTACGGCAATGACGTGGGAAACATTCTGCAAATCCTCAAGCTGCATACCGATTGTTCGCACCTTGCATACAACTTCTCCTTGTTCGTTGAAGTAATATCCGAAGGCCTCACCAACTGCATGGCCCGTTGTAATCGCATCCCACTCAGCAGCGGATGTACTTCGTCTCCGTGCCATTGTAACAGCATCCCCAATTCCATGGATGACAATGTTAGAAGATTTAATAAGGTCTAGAATTTCTTTTACAGAAGGCTCCGTTACGATGGAAGCATACACCTCGCTGCTTACTTGATCGGGTACGTATAAGAGACGGTAATTACTATTCGTATGTTGCGCCATTTTCGCGCAAATCGTATTCGCCTCATTTTCCACGCTTTCCCCAACGCCGCCTCGTGCCGGCACGAACAGAGTATGTAAGTTTTTACAATCCATCTGCATCATGTCTGCCACAGCCGCAAGTGTTGTTCCTCCAGTTACAGCAACGATATTATTCACAGTCAAACGTTCCCTTATACAGGACACACAAGCGCGGCCCAGCTCCCGTTTAACCCAAGGCGAATCATCGCTGTTACCAGCTACAACGAAAACATCTTTCAACTTTAATGTTTCCTTCAGTTTTTCTTCTAAAACCTTTAGACCTGAAATTTCCCTCATAAAATCCTCAAGAGCAACAATGAGGTCCATCCCTTCTTCTGTCAAAGTCATACCAGAAGATGCAATCTCAATCAAGTTCTGTTCCTTCAAAGCTTGAACTTCACTTCGTAAGACCCGTTCTGTCATGCCAAGGCTTGCAGATAAATTTCTTCGACCAATCGGCTGCGTGAGCCGTATATACTGCAAAATTTGCATCCGTGTTTGCATAACAGGTAGCAGATCAGGCAACAATTTTTTTGCATGTTGAATCCATGAATTCATGTTCTTTTCCTCGCAATACTTACCTTCGCTAAATGGTCAATATACGTCCCGTGGTGACGTATTTTGTCCCACCTGCTATAAAAAAAAGAATTCCTGCTACAGATAGTATTGTAACAGGAAGCAAACATTTATTCAACACCTGAAAACATTGTTAAGCGCTTTCTTATCACATCTTTCTGAATAATTCCACATTGGATTTCTTTCCCATCAATTTCGACTACAGGAATCATGATCTGATATTTTTCAAGTAGAGCGTCATCCTTATAAATGTCTACTTCTTCTACTTGAAATGAGAATTCCTTCTGCAACTCCCGCAAAATTGCCTTTGCGTTATCACAAAGACAGCACTCATCCTTTGAATACAACACCACTTTCATTTGTCACACACCTATCCAATCGTTTTTCGAAGCGAGGATGCAGGAATATGAAGCTGTTCCCGATACTTCGCTACCGTTCTTCTTGATACTAAAATATCATACTGCTGCGTAAGCAAATCGCAAATCTTTTGATCTGAAAGCGGCTTTTTCTTATTTTCTTTATCTATAAGCGTCTGAATAAGCCCTTTTACCCGCTTAGATGAAATACCTTCTTCTCCTGCTGATACAGCGTTGCTGAAGAAATATTTCATCTCCATTAAGCCATACGGAGTTTGCACGTATTTACCGCGTGCCGCCCGACTAATCGTCGATTCATGAAACCCAAGCTCCTCAGCCACTTCCTTTAACTGCAACGGTTTTAAAAAAAGCGGTCCATTCAAAAAGAATTCACGCTGCCTATCAACAATTACATCCATCACCTGAAGCAGCGTCCGTTTACGTTGCTCCAAGCTGCGTACAAGCCATTGCAGCTGCTGATGCTTCTCTGATATGTAAGAGGCCACCTCGTGCTCCGCTTCTCGCAGCAACGCGCTGTATTGTACATGCGCCTCAATCTTCGGCATGTGCTCCTCATTCAATTGAATTACAAGCTGATTATTTATCTTTGTTACATTTAAGTCAGGTACAATGTAAAATGGCTTTTCTGTGGAAAACGCCAGCCCAGGCCTCGGTTGAAGAGCCATTATACACTGTACTGCTCCCTGCAAATCCTCCGTTGTGCATTTTAACGCTTGCACTAGCTGCTTCCAATCCTTTTTTGCAAGAAGATCAAAGTAGTTTTCAATAATACATTCAGCCATTTCGCTTCCCTTTTGTAAACGCTTCAATTGGATTGTAAGACATTCCTGCAGCGTCCGTGCACCTACCCCTGTCGGCTCTAACTTCTGCACAAGCTGGATACAATTCTCGATTTCTTCTACAGAAACAGACAACCACTTCGCCATCTCGTCTGTTCCCTCTTGCAAGTATCCATTTTCATCAATATTAGAAATCACAAAAGAAGCAATCCGTTTCTCAGCAGAGCTTAATTTCCAATCATGAAGCTGCTCAAGTAAATGCTGCTGAAGACTTACAGAAACATCCCCATAAATTTCAATACTATTCGCTATTTGCTTATGCGTTTTTCTTCGTTTATCACGGTCAAAACTCTTCAACTCAATAAGAGGATTATCAAGCGATTGTTCATATAAAAACTCTGTTAATTCCTGTGCGTTATATTGCAACATCGTAATTGCTTGTCTCAATTCTTGTGTCATCGCTAAACGCATTGTTTGTTCCTGTAAAAGCCCCATCTTCACTTCCATCTCCCCCTTGCTTCCTATTGTACAATATATTTTCCACAAACAAACTGTAAAAAAGTTCCCCTACAGAACTGATTATTTTATTCTTATTAAGCAAGAAAAAAAAATACGACAAAAATATGTAAAAAAGACTGTCCTAAAGATGACAGCCTTAGATTCGACAAACTATTGCAGCTGATAATATGATCAGTTCCGCAGAACCTCATCTCTTCCGTCAGCAGCCTCATCATCAACTATGAAAAGCCTCCTTGCACCATTTTGATTTGTCCCATTGAAAATACGTAGGGCTGATCCATATGGTGGTGCTGACGCAGGGAAAGTATCGACACCTCCAAAGTTACTTGGCTGGAACTTTACACCTTAATTAAAGTGCAACAAAAAGACCCCTCATCCGAAATAATTCTCAGATGAGGGGTCTTAAAATGCCGTTGTATCAAACTAGGACGCGCTCGGAGGGACTCGAACCCCCGCAAGACGTGGTACCGGAAACCACCGCTCTATCCGACTGAGCTACGAGCGCATATTACATACACTGCAAACAACAAAGGTTCGCATGTGACACATGAAATATTATACCCTTTCTTCTCACTATACGCAAGGGGGGCATGCAGGAAAAAATATTCTTAACACTGTCATATAAAAGTTTAAAAACTTCATACATATAGTGTGTATATCTTTGATTAAAAAGAAATAGATCAGGCAATGATGAAAAGTGTTCTAAAGAAAACTCGCCGATTGGCGAGCCGGCAGGCGAAGACAGAGGCGTAGTTGCACTTATACTGTATTCCTAAAATTTCTCGCTACGTCGAATTGGCTTCCTGCTAGAAATTTATACTTTTACAGTGTAAAGAAAACTCGCCGATTGGCGAGCCGGTAGGCGAAGACAGAGGCGTAGTTGCACTTATACTGTATTCCTAAAATTTCTCGCTACGTCGAATTGGCTTCCTGCTAGAAATTTATACTTTTACAGTGTAAAGAAAACTCGCCGATTGGCGAGCCCTGCCTTTAGGTGAAGACAGAGGCGTAGTTGCACTTATACTGTATTCTTAAAATTTCTCGCTACGTCGAATTGGCTTCCTGCTAGAAATTTATACTTTCTTGAAGTGCAATAAAGAAGGTAATTTTCCTTTTACAACGAATACAAAAAGTATGGCTTAATTATTTCAGATGAGCCATAAGTGTTTTTATTTGACCTTTCTTGACCATAATTGTATCATAAAAAGTAAGTTCTAAATAAGGAGGAATACATAATGAATTTAATTCCTACAGTTATTGAGCAAACAAATCGTGGTGAACGTGCATACGACATTTACTCCCGTCTTTTAAAGGATCGCATTATTATGCTTGGAAGCGGAATTGACGATAACGTTGCAAACTCCATCGTTGCGCAGCTCCTATTCTTAGAAGCGCAAGATCCTGAGAAGGACATCCATCTATACATCAACAGCCCAGGCGGTTCCATTACAGCCGGCATGGCGATCTATGATACGATGCAATTTATTAAGCCGCAAGTTTCTACTATCTGCATGGGCATGGCAGCGTCTATGGGCGCTTTCTTGCTAGCGGCAGGTGCAAAAGGGAAGCGTTTGGCCCTGCCAAACAGTGAAGTCATGATCCACCAACCGCTTGGCGGCGCACAAGGACAAGCGACAGAGATCGAAATTGCAGCAAAGCGTATTCTATTCTTGCGTGATAAATTAAACACGATTTTAGCTGAAAGAACAGGCCAGCCGCTTGAAGTAATTGAGCGCGATACAGAACGTGATAACTTTATGACTGCTGAGAAAGCAAAGGAATATGGTCTTATCGACCAAATTGTTACTGAACGTAAATAATAAAAAACAAGCAACCGAATTCGGTTGCTTGTTTTTTATTGCGGAGCGAATTTATCTAGCTATTCTTAAGACGTCCTGGTTCCTTCTCCATTTTAACTATTATAAGCAAGTACCGCTCCATTCCTCATGGCATACGATCCTTAACGATGTTTAATCCACTCCAACACTTTGCTCTATCCTTCTTTTTTTACATATTTTACGAGAGCATCTAAGGCTTCCACCTCATCAGATCCCTCTGTCACAATAGTAATGGTAGTGTTGGCACTTACAGCTAAGCTCATTAAACCCATGATGCTTTTTGCATTTACTTTCTTTCCGTCTTTTTCAATAAAAACATCTGATTGAAAACGGTTTGCTTCCTGAACAAACAACGCAGCTGGACGAGCCTGCAATCCGGACTTTAATAAAACCTCTACTTGCTTCTGAACCAATTTCGTTTCCCCCTTTATTAATTTCCTTATATTTCACCAGCCCGCAATTTATCAGCAATCTCATCGATTTTACGCAAACGGTGATTAATACCTGATTTACTAATTTTTCCGCCTGATACCATTTCTCCGAGCTCCTTCAAAGTTACATCTTGAAAGTTTACTCGTAGCTCAGCAATTTCACGCAGTTTCCCTGGAAGAAAATCCAGTCCGACAGTGCGGTCAATGTAACGAATATTTTCAATCTGACGCAATGCGGCTCCAATCGTTTTATTTAGGTTCGCTGTCTCACAGTTCACGAGACGATTCACAGAATTACGCATATCGCGTACAATACGAATGTCCTCAAAACGAAGCAGCGCATTATGTGCACCAATAATATTCAGGAATTCTGTAATTTTTTCTGCTTCCTTCAAATACGTAATATAGCCTTTTTTTCTCTCCAATGTCTTGCTATTTAAGTCAAACTCGTTCATGAGTTCACATATCGCATCGTTATGTTCCTTGTACAGGGAAAAGATCTCGAGGTGATAAGAAGATGTCTCCGGATTGTTAACCGATCCTCCCGCCAAAAATGCGCCGCGCAAGTAAGAACGCTTGCAGCATTTCTTTTTAATAAGCTCCTTTGAGATATCATGGATGAGGGTAAAATCGTTGTGGATAATATGCAAGTCTTCCAAAACCTCTTTTGTCTTTTCAACAAGGCGGACGATATAGACATTATTTTTCTTCAGACGCATTTTCTTTCGAACAAGCAATTCTACCGTAACTTCATAACTTTTTTTCAAGAGCGTATAAATACGGCGAGCAATAGCTGCATTTTCCGTTTGGATATCAATCACAAAGTGTCGGTTGGAAAATGAAAGGGAACCGTTCATGCGAATTAACGCCGATAGCTCCGCCTTCACACAGCAGCCCTTACTTTCTAAATTTGTTAATTCCTTTTTTGTTTCAGATGCAAAGGACACCTCACTTACCTCCTGCCTCTTATGAGTTACACACGAGAGACAGCAATGCATGTGCTATAGCAGCGAACATAAAATAGATGCAAGCCTTAACGTGTCATGACGAACAACATCATCATCATACTTCACGAGCTCCGCTTCAATAATGTCAATTCCAAGCTGCTGCAGACGCTCGCTGTCGCATAAAACCGGCGTTGATAATTCTTGTTTATATTTCTCAAGCAATTCTTCCGGGATGTCTCCATTATTTACAATAATCGTATTCACAAAATTTGTGCCAAGATGGTCGTGCAGTGCCTGAACATGGTCGGCTGCAGTATAGCCAAGCGTTTCTCCTGCCTGTGTCATCACATTACATACATACACTTTTTTCGCTTGTGCCTCCACAACTGCCTGCCCGATTTTTTCGACAAGCAGATTTGGCAGGATGCTTGTATATAAGCTTCCAGGACCACACACAATTAAATCTGCTCTTCGTATTTCATTCAATGTTTCGTTCAGAGGCTCGACCTGCTCTGGTGTTAAAAATACTCGATGAATACGTTTTCCAAAATAAGGAATTTTCGATTCCCCTGTTACAATTCGGCCATCCTCAAGCTCCGCATGCAGGACGGTACTCTGATTTGCCGCAGGAAGCACACGCCCCCGCACATTGAGTACCTTACTCATTTCTGTAATCGCATGAAAAAAATCACCTGTAATGGAAATCATGCCTGCCAGCAGCAAATTACCGAGTGCATGACCGGACAAACCATCTCCAGTCTTAAAACGATGCTGAAAGAGCGCTTCCACGAGAGGCTCAACATCCGACAGCGCAACAAGTACATTGCGCACATCACCCGGCGGCGGGATCTCCAGCTCGTCGCGAAGACGCCCAGAGCTTCCACCGTCATCTGCCACTGTGACGATAGCTGTAATATCGACTGGATACTTTTTTAAACCTCTTAACAAAACAGATAGCCCTGTACCTCCGCCTATAATGACAATTTTCGGCTTTCTATGTCGCGTTCTCTCCATCTATTAATGTCCCTTTCTTTTTTCCACATCACGGTGAGATATATGCGTTTTATAGTCATTCCCCAATTTTTTCGCCAGGTATTCAGCAAGCGTGACAGAACGGTGCTGTCCTCCAGTACAGCCGATGGCAATAACAAGCTGGCTTTTTCCTTCTCTTTTATAATGCGGCAACATAAAGGAAAGTAAATCCGTTAGCTTTTCCAAAAACTTATGAGTTTCATTAAATTTGAGAACATAAGAGGATACTTCTTCATCAAGCCCCGTTAACGGCTTCATGTTAGGAATATAGTACGGATTTGGTAAAAAACGCACATCAAACACAAGATCCGCATCAATAGGGATGCCGTATTTGAAGCCAAATGACATTACGTTTACACGGAATGTATGCTGATCATTTGTAGAAAACTGCTCTGTAATTTTTTCACGTAGCTCCTTTGGCTTTAAATCAGATGTATCTAATACCAAATTAGCACGTGCCTTCATATCAGCTAATAACTCACGCTCCAGTTCGATCCCCTTTAAAGGAAGGCCTGTAGGAGCAAGCGGATGGGACCGTCTCGTTTCCTTATAGCGTGACACAAGAGTGCTATCCTTTGCGTCAAGAAATAAAATGTTGGGGATAATCCACGTGCGTTCTGTTAAGTCATCAAGCGCTCCCCACAAATGGTCAAAAAACTCACGACCGCGTAAATCCACACCAAGTGCTACCTTATCCATTTTATTAGTTGTTTCGCTCATGAGCTCCACAAATTTCGGAAGGAGTGTAGGCGGCAAGTTGTCTACACAAAAGTAACCTAAGTCTTCGAAACTTTGCAACGCTACTGTTTTTCCAGCGCCAGACATACCTGTAATGATGACCATTTTAATATCATTTTGCTGTTTCATAACCGATTCCCTCCTTTTTAGACTCAACTAGGGTCTAAGCGATATGACAGCAGTTCAAAATTAGGCGTATATACAAACGTTCCATAAATCATGCCGCTTCCTTGAAGCAAGTAATCAATAATATGATAATCACCCGGAGCCATCGGCAAGGAGTCAACATCAGCCAAAAGATGCCACTGCAGAATCCCTTCCTCGCTTTGCGGCTTGTTCCCGCCAGTAAAATCAGTAGCAAGAAAGGAAAACATCATCCACTCCGAGACAACCTTATCGTTCTCCTTGATAACAAATGTGAATACACCCTTTAAAGAAGGATTCTTTAAATAGATACCGGTTTCCTCCCTGTATTCACGCACGACAGCTTCACGAATGGTTTCACCGCGCTCCATCTTTCCTCCCGGAGCCACCCACCAGTTGCGGCGCGGCTTTTGCAGCAAAAGTATTTGATTGTCTTTTAATAATACGCAGTTCGCTACTCTTTGCAAGCTCATTCACCTCAGTTGTATAAGCGGCAAACCGCACCGCTTTCTGCCTATGCTTACGTTCCATTATACTATCAATTCCGGTTTGTCACAATGAATGGAGAGGGTACCGAGAGAATAAGTAAAAATGCAAATAAATATAAAAATTGAACATTTTCTGCTTAATATGTAATTGTACCCCTCACTTTCAAGCAAGCTCCCGATAAAATTGTAAGATAATAAAGAAAACTCGCCGATTGGCGAGCCCTGCCCTTGGGCGAAGACAGCGGCGTAGCCCTACTTATACTGTATTCCTAAAATTTCCGACTACGTCGAATTCACTTCCAGCTGGAAATTTATACTTTCTTACAGTGTTAAAGAAAACTCGCTAATTGGCGAGCCCTGCCCTTGGGCGAAGACAGCGGCGTAGCCCTACTTATACTGTATTCCTAAAATTTCCGACTGTGTTGAATTGGCTTCCAGCTGGAAATTTATACTTTCTTACAGTGCAAAAAAAAAAGAGCATAAGCGTTATTGCCTATGCTCTGCATATAATAAAATAAGTGGGGGTACTTGCCATCTATACTATACCCTATTTATATTGCGTTACATTTACAGCAGCATGATAGAACTATTACCAATATACTACTGTTTCGTTACTTTCAATTCTTCCTTAAGCTCTTCAATATAATGTTGCGCTGTCTGTGCCGCGATGCTGCCATCGCCTGTTGCTGTTACAATTTGACGAAGTGCCTTCTCACGCACATCTCCCGCCGCAAAAATACCTGGTACACGTGTTTCCATGCGGTCATTTGTTTCGATGTAGCCATTTTCATTTGTAATACCTAACGCTTCAAACGGCTTGGATAGCGGCAGCATGCCAACATAGACAAACACACCGTCCGCCTTGAATTCTCGTTCTGCTCCCGTGTTAACATCTGTTAATGTGAGGCTGCCAACCTTTCCGCCCGCTTCGTTGATTTCCTTGACAGTATGATTCCAAACGAAGGAGATTTTGTCATTGGCAAAAGCGCGGTCCTGCAAAATCTTTTGCGCACGCAGCTTATCGCGACGATGGACAATTGTAACCTTTGTTGCAAAGCGTGTTAAGTACACACCTTCCTCAACAGCAGAATCCCCACCGCCAAC
Organism: Bacillus sp. OTU530; assembly: GCF_038440375.1. Classification (NCBI taxonomy): domain Bacteria; kingdom Bacillati; phylum Bacillota; class Bacilli; order Caryophanales; family Bacillaceae; genus Bacillus; species Bacillus sp. OTU530. The sequence goes on along the minus strand of NZ_JASATP010000015.1, from coordinate 106,850 downwards.
AACAACAAGCTCTCTTCCTTTAAAGAATGCACCGTCGCATACTGCGCAATACGATACCCCGCGACCTCCTAGCTCTTTTTCACCAGGAACACCGATTTTCTTATACTCTGCACCACTTGTGATAATCACCGCACGTGCCTTATATTCTTTCTTGCCTGCAACCACGGTTTTATATTCCTTACCGTCGATGATTTCCTTCACATCACCGTAGCCATACTCCGCACCGAATTTTTTCGCATGCTCGAACATTTTGTTCGACAACTCCGGTCCTAAAATATGATCATAGCCAGGATAGTTTTCTACTTCCTCTGTGTTAGCCATTTGCCCGCCTGGAATACCGCGTTCAATCATTAATGTAGACAAATTCGCCCGGGACGTATACAGCGCAGCAGTCATTCCTGCTGGTCCAGCTCCGATAATAATAACGTCATAAATCTTTTCTTCAGCCACTTTGTTCACTCCTTATTCCGACATCAAGGTCATACACTTCTTCTGTGCTCTCCATTTACAGGTTCATTATACTGCCATGCCATATCTTTTTTCTACTGATTTGTCTCCCTAAAGACCTGTTTTAACGCCTGCACATATTTACGGACAGTTGATACTGACACATTATATATATTTCCAATTTCGGCTTGCGTCATGTTTTTCTTTTGGTCACTGCGTACAAGATACTCAACAGCGGCTGACCAGGCAGATGCATTAGACACTCTTGTACTCTTCTCATAAAGATGCAAAAACGTATAAAACCAAAACTGCAAGCACTCCTCAATTAACTCATCATCTTTTCGTGTATAGCTGTATAAGACATTCGCAACCTGTGCACACTGCTCAAACATTTCTAAATCTCTATCTACTGTTTGACCAACCGTCTTTAAGAAGAAATAATGTGCCCACCGAGAAAGAATCCCAAATTCAGAAGATAATTGTGCAATACGCAAAAAAACATCCGCCTTTTCTTCCGTCTGCAGCTCATTCATTAAATAGAGTGCAAGCATTTTCCCCTGCGTCGTTTCCTCTTCCTCAAACGAATATTTCAGCTGCATGAGTAAAGCCTGCTGGTGAGGTCCGTCCTCTGTAAAATCGGCGGCTCTCCAAGGCTCCTTGCCTTCTCTTTCCGGATACAGGTCAATCACCTGCTTCCATACCTTTTCAGCCATCTGCTCATCGCCAACCATATAAGCGGAATATGCAAGCCAGTAATAATAGCTAACATCTCCTTCATAACCACGACGTCTGAGCAGCTTCAACCATTTATATGCAAGCTCAAAATGTCCGATTGTCGCAAACGTTGTTCCTAATTTAAAGCGATGCTCCGTCAAAATCGGGTACACACGCTCCAGTCCCTTCGCCAGTTCCTCAACCTGCTTTTGACGGCCGATGGCATAAAAGAAAATAACGTTATTGCACAAAGCATGCAAATTCCCCGGATTTTTTTCCAATACTTCCTCGCAAATTTGAAGTGCTCCCTCAACATCCCCAAGCTGAAAGCGAACGATCGCCAAGTTGTTATAAGCAGCCCAAAATTCCGGATATCCAGCGATGATATCCTGTAAAACCGCAATCGCCTCCTCTAACCTTCCATTGCGGATATATCCATTTGCTTCTTCCTGCATAAGAATAAGCTCGTCCTCGTCCTCGAACTCTGCTCCGCCTTCTTCCTCAGCAATCAAATCGAGCAAATCCAATGCTTCCTCGACGAATTCTTCCTCTTCCGCCGTCTCCAAATAACGCTGAGCATATTTCTTTGCCTGCTGAAACAACCCAAGATATGCATAATTATTTGCCATAAAATAATGGCATTCCTTCACAGTAGAATCCGCACGTAACACCGCCGAGAAAATTTGATTAGACTCGTGGTACTCTCCAACCTCGGATAAAGTAATGGCCAACTGACATAACATAAATGGCTCCTTCTTCACGTCCACTGCTCTCTTTAAATATTTAACTGCCTCTTGCAGATTATTGCGCCGATATGCTTTCATGCCTCTTTCATAAAAAAATTCGGCAGACTGATGGAAGGTCACAACTTGTCCCTTCACTTCTCGCACTCTTTCATTTTTCCCCATAAAACCTCCACTTTTCTCTTTGTCCCACACGAAATCCACAGTATCTTTAATTATAAGTATAAACGATTCCTAAGAAAACAAAACAATATATTATATACAGATTATGGAGTTTTATACAATACGTGCAGATACCGCCCTAGGAGGCTCTTTTACCTCACTTCGTCGAATCGTCCCCCGGCTAAAAATGTATCCTCTCAGAAAATGATAAAAGCAATCGACTACCTGCCGATTGCTTTATTATGTACGCCTAGCCATCTCTTCTCTTGTATAAATGATTTGCATCGGATTCCCGCCGACAAACGCTCCTGCTGGAACATCCTTATGTACAAGTGTACCAGCTGATACAACAGCGCCGTCACCAATCACGACACCCGGCAAAATCGTTGTATTCGCTCCAATCATTACCTCATCGCCAATGATTACATCTCCCAGACGATATTCGGTCACTAAATACTCATGCGCCAAAATCGTTGTATTGTAGCCAATGATTGTATTGCGGCCAACCTTAATTTTTTCTGGAAACATCGTATCAGGCATAGCCATAAGCGCAAAGGCTGTTTGCTCACCAATTTCCATACGCAAGAAGGTGCGGTACAGCCAGTTTTTCACATTCAAAAACGGCGTATACCGCGCTATTTGAATAATGATAAAGGTTTTGACCACCTTCCAAAAGGATACAGTTTGATATATCTGCCATAGCGAGTTCGCACCATTTACAGGGTACCGCGTCGTCCGCCTCACAGCCTTCTCTCCTCGTTATAAAATAGTCAACAAGTCGCTCATTTTCTCCAGCATATAATCCGGCTTATACGCAGCTAGATAATCGCGCCCTTTAATTGTCCAGGCTACACCCGCAGTTTTGGTACCAGCGTTTTTGCCTCCTAAAACATCATGATGATTATCCCCAACCATGAGCGTAGTAGCAGGATTGGCATCCAAAAGACGCAGTGCCTTTTCAATCGGCTCCGGATGCGGCTTCACATGCTCGACATCATCAATCGTGACAATGACATCAAAAAATTGATGTAACTTTGTCAAATTCAAGCCCATTTCTACCGTTTTTCGCGCTTTTGTTGTAACAATACCTAGCTTATAGCCTTGTTTTGCGAGCTGCTCTACTGTTTCATAGACCGTCTCATACTCTTGCACAAGCTCATCATGATGCGCATGATTGAATTCGCGGTACGCCTGAATCATTTCCTCTGTACGCTCCAGATCCATAGATGAAAAAGTTTCACGCAGCGAAGGACCGATAAATGCGAGCACATCCTCCCGTTTATATGTATCCGGATAATACGTATCCAACGTATGCAAAAATGAAGCAATAATCAACTCATTCGTATTAATCAACGTTCCATCCAAATCAAATAATACAGTATTAATTTTCATAAGCCCATTCCTTTCATTCAACTCTTCTTCAGATGATTGAAACCAAAATCTTGCGTACAATTGCTGTAAAACTTAAAGAAAACTCGCTGATTGGCAAGCCGCCACACGCAGACAGAGGCGTAGCCCTACTTATCCTGTATTCCTAAAATTTCTCGCTACGTCGAATTGGCTTCCGGCTAGAAATTTATACTTTCTTACAGTGTAAAAAAACATAGCACCCTCTACAAGGCGCTATGCTCACTCGAATGCATCTCCCGCGGACTTACGCCTCTAGGTAACGTTTATTAGCATACCCCATTTTCCTGCGAACGAAGATGAGTACAATAGCTAAAACAATCAGCACGATCGACATCACCTGCGCAATGCGGAGCGGACCAAGCATTAAACTATCCGTTCGCAGCCCTTCAATGAAGAAACGACCAGCAGAATACCAAATCAAATATGTTAAAAACAGCTCGCCGCGGCGAAGGTTGGCTTTTCGTAATAATAATAAAACAATGACCCCTGCAAAATTCCAAAGTGATTCATATAAAAAGGTCGGCTGATAATACACACCGTCAATATACATTTGATTAATAATAAAGTCAGGTAAATGTAGACCTTCCAAAAACCCGCGCGTCACTTCCCCGCCGTGCGCTTCCTGATTCATGAAGTTGCCCCAGCGGCCTATCGCCTGTCCTAGCAAAATGCTCGGCGCTGCAATATCAGTCAGTTTCCAAAATGACAAACCTCTCATTCTTGCAAAAACAACACCGGTTATCATGGCACCAATTAAGCCGCCATGAATCGCCAGGCCGCCCTGACGGATATTAATAATTTGACTAGGGTTAGCAGAATAATAACTCCATTCGAACAACACATAATACGCACGTGCACATAAAATCGCAATCGGTACCGCAAACAATACAACATCAACAAATGTATCCTTTGGCAAACCCCGTCTCTCCGACTCCCGAACAGCAAGCCATAACCCAAGCAGTACACCTGAGCCAATAATTAGACCGTACCAGTAAATCGGAAAAGGCCCGAGCTGAAGGGCAACGCGATCTAAATGCGGAATACTTCCAAGCAGCATCTTCTCCGCTCCTCTCTCTTTCTCGGTTTGTGATTAGGCTTAAGACGAGACAGCTCGTCCCCAGACCGAATCAATCCTGATTGCTCATCTCAATCGCACTCATAAGGCGTTCAGAAAATTGCTGCGCTGCGTTGACACCCATGCGTTTCAAACGGAAGTTCATCGCGGCCACCTCGATAATAACTGCAAGGTTTCGACCTGGACGAACAGGAAGCGTAATTCTTGTTACTTCCGTATCAATAATTTTCATTTTTTCCTCATCTAGACCAAGACGATCATAGTTCTTCTTTTGATCCCATAACTCAAGATTGATAACTAACGAAATACGTTTATGATTGCGGACTGCTCCTGCTCCGAACAATGTCATAACATTAATGATGCCCAAACCGCGAATTTCAAGCAAATGCTCGATTAACTCTGGCGAACTACCAACAAGTGTATCATCATCCTCCTGACGAATCTCCACACTGTCATCGGCAACAAGACGATGTCCGCGCTTCACTAGCTCCAGCGCTGTTTCACTTTTTCCGACACCGCTTGAACCCATAATAAGTACGCCAACCCCGTATATATCAACCAATACACCATGAATTGCTGTTGTTGGCGCAAGCTTGCTTTCTAAATAATTTGTCAGTCGGCTGGACAACCTTGTTGTTTTCAAAGAAGACTGCAAAATTGGTACATCCGTCTCACGCGAAGCTGTAATCAGCTCCTCTGGCACTTCCTGACCGCGCGTAACAATAATGCAAGGTGTTGTTGGTGTACAAAGCGCGTTCATCCGCTCCGCCTTTTGCTCTGGACTAAGCGTATGAAAGAACGTTAACTCCGTTTTCCCAAGCAACTGTACACGCTCCGCCGGATAATATGTGAAGAAGCCGGCCATTTCAATCCCCGGTCTCGATAAATCGCTCGTTTGAATTGGGCGGTTTACACCCTCTTCTCCGCTGACAAGCTGCAGCTGAAATTGCTCAATTAAATCTCTTGCGCGAACCTTCGGCATATCGCTACCTCCATCTTAAGTATACGTTGTTCATTGTATCATTTTTTTGAAGAAACAAAAAATAAAGATTGGATAAAAATAAGGAACACTACCATTTAGGAAAATAAGCCGCTTCTCACTTCAGCTGCCGGACAACTGCTCCTTAGTCTGCTGGTTAACTCGAAATCAGCTAGCCTTGCTTACTCCATAATTACAATGCTGCCTCTAGACTAGATCCTTTCAGCTGTTCTTCCTCTATGCTTAGTCCTTCCTTGAAAGAGGCTCTACTATCACCTTATCAATAAGCATATTCAAAACAGAGATGCATACAGCTACCGCTACCGCTGTGCCGAAGCCTTTAATATCAAAGGATGCCCCAAGAAGGCTGTCCGCAATCTTTAACGTAATCGCATTAATAACAATGAGAAATAGTCCAAACGTAACAACTGTAATCGGCAGTGTCACTACAATGAGCAGCGGTTTAATAAACGCATTCAAAAGAGCCAATACAATACTCGCTGCGACGGCCGTCGTAACATTTTCTATATAAAAAGAAGACGGCACCAAAATTTTAAAAATCCCTGCTATCACAATGAGTACAATGCTGTTGCTTATAATTGAGATGATCCATCTCATTCTTTTACACATCCTTTAAAACTTATGTATGGAAAAGCTCCAAAAGAAAAGCTTTTCTTTTGGAGCTTTTTGTATGGATAGGAAGGTATAAATTCCTAATTAAGAACCATTCGACACAGTCAGAAATTTTAAGAATATAGTATAAGAGCACTACGCCTCGGGCTTCGCCCAAGAGCGGGACTCGCCAATCGGCGAGTTTTCTTTACAAGATAAGAAAGGATAACTTTTCGGGGTGACGTCTAGCTCCCAAGACCCCAAATGGCAGACTCCGGTCCGCCCCTACGCTGCCATAAAAGGCGGGCCTTGTCCGCTTTTCTTACACTGTAGGAAAGTATAAAATTCCAGCTAGAAGTGAATTCGACGTAGTCGGAAATTTTAGGAATACAGTATAAGGGCAACTACGCCTCGGGCTTCGCCCAAAAGCAGGGCTCGCCAGTCGGCGAGTTTTCTTTATCTACTTCATCAATTCGACTTCCTCTACCCGCTGCTTCATCCGGGCCTTATCACGTTCTAAAATCGTTTTTAAATACTTTGCCGTATACGACTTCTCCTCGTGCATTACCTGCTCAGGCGTACCGGTCGCAACAATTTGTCCTCCCTTGTCACCGCCTTCTGGGCCGAGGTCAATGATATAATCTGCAGCCTTGATCACATCCAAGTTATGCTCGATTATAAGTACCGTGTCCCCATTTTCTACAAGCCGCTGCAGCACTTTAAGCAAACGTGCGATATCATCCACATGAAGACCTGTTGTCGGCTCATCTAAAATATAGATCGTACGCCCGCTTGAACGACGATGCAGTTCTGATGCCAGCTTCACACGCTGCGCCTCACCGCCCGAAAGTGTTGTTGCCGGCTGGCCTAGCTTCATATAATCAAGACCAACATCAGCAATCGTCTGCAGCTTCCTTCTAATCTTAGGAATATTTTCAAAGAACACAAGCGCATCCTCAATCGTCATATCGAGTACGTCAGCAATATTTTTATCCTTATATTTTACTTCCAGCGTTTCACGATTATACCGCTGGCCATGACAAACTTCACACGGTACATATACGTCCGGCAAGAAATGCATCTCAATTTTGATAATACCGTCACCTCGGCAAGCCTCACACCGCCCGCCTTTGACGTTAAAGCTGAAGCGCCCTTTTTGATAGCCACGCACCTTCGCTTCATTTGTTTGCGCAAATACATCGCGAATATCATCGAACACACCTGTATAAGTAGCAGGATTTGAGCGCGGTGTTCTGCCGATTGGTGATTGGTCAATATCAATGACTTTATCAAGATGCTCAAGACCTTTAATATCCTTATGCTGACCAGGCTTGCTTTTCGCATGATGCAGCTTTTGTGCGAGCGTTTTGTAAAGCACCTCATTAATCAACGTACTTTTCCCGGAACCGGACACACCTGTTACTGCAATAAACGTACCGAGCGGGAAGGACACCTTCACACTCTTTAAATTATTCTCCTTCGCACCAACAATTTCAATTTTGCGCCCATCGCCTTTGCGACGTTCCAGAGGTATCGGAATGAATTTTTTACCAGCTAAGTATTGTCCTGTCAGCGAGTTCTCATCCTCCATCACTTCACGAGGCGTACCAGCTGAGACAACCCGTCCGCCGTGAATGCCTGCACCTGGCCCGATATCGATCAGATAATCCGCCGCCATCATTGTATCCTCATCATGTTCTACAACAATGAGGGTATTACCAAGGTCACGCATATTTTGCAGCGTTTGAATGAGACGGTCATTATCCCGCTGATGCAAACCGATTGAAGGTTCATCAAGAATATATAATACTCCCGTTAATCGAGAGCCAATTTGTGTGGCTAGACGAATGCGCTGTGCCTCTCCACCTGACAGTGTGCCTGCTGATCGGTTTAACGTTAAGTAATCTAATCCAACATTCAGTAAAAAACTGAGACGTTCTTTAATTTCTCGCAAAACTAACCGGGCAATCGCTTCTTGCTTATCTGTTAGCGACAATGTATTAAAAAATTCATAAGCTTCTGTTACTGAGAACTTAGTTGTATCCGCAATCGTATTGCCGCCGACAAACACAGCAAGAGTTTCCGGCTTTAAGCGGGCACCCTTACATTTCGGACATGGCTGCTGCGCCATGTATTTTTCCATTTGCTCACGAATGTAGTCAGAGCTTGTCTCGCGATAGCGGCGTTCAATATTCGGGATCACACCTTCAAAGAAGATTTCGCCTTCCTTGAGTTGGCCAAAGTCGTTTACATAGCGGAAATAGACCTTCTCATCCCCGCTTCCATATAGCACCTTATCCAACAAATGCTTTGGAATGTCCTTCACCGGGATATCCATTTCAATGCCGTAATGATTACAAACTGCTTCAAGCAGCTGCGGATAATATTGTGAGCTGGTCGGTTCCCACGGTGCAATTGCATGATTGCGCAGCGTCAAATCCGGATTCGGAATCACGAGCTCGTAATCAACCTCAAGCTTCGCGCCAAGCCCATCACAAGATGGACATGCTCCAAATGGACTGTTGAAGGAGAACATCCGCGGCTCCAACTCACCAATGGAAAAGCCGCAAAGCGGGCAAGCATGATGCTCGCTAAACAGCAACTCCTCCTCTTCGATAACGTCGATCAACACACGCCCTTCTCCAAGCTTAAGAGCTGTTTCAAGCGAATCTGCAAGACGAGAGGCAATGCCTTCCTTCATTACGATGCGATCCACTACAACCTCAATCGAGTGCTTTTTATTTTTATCAAGCTGAATATCATCAGATAGCTCGCGCATTTCCCCATCAATCCGAACGCGTACATAGCCCTGCTTTTTAATATCCTCCAGCACCTTGACATGTGTTCCCTTTCGTCCTGAAACAATTGGCGAGAGCACCTGCAGCTTTGTTCGCTCCGGATACTCCAAGATGCGGTCGACCATCTGCTGAATCGTTTGGGATGTAATTTCGATGCCATGATTCGGACAAATCGGGGTACCAATGCGTGCAAACAACAAACGCAAATAATCATAGATTTCTGTCACTGTTCCGACTGTGGAACGCGGGTTGCGGCTCGTTGTTTTTTGGTCAATGGAAATTGCAGGCGACAACCCTTCAATTGCATCTACATCCGGCTTATCCATTTGTCCGAGAAACTGGCGGGCGTACGCTGAAAGGGATTCAACATAGCGCCGCTGCCCCTCTGCATAAATCGTATCAAATGCGAGAGAGGACTTTCCCGAACCGGACAATCCCGTTACAACAACAAGCTCATTTCTCGGGATGGTGACATCAATATTTTTTAAATTATGGGCTCGTGCACCCTTTACAATAATTTTATCGTTCATCCTTGTCACCCCTCTGCTTTTAATTCCAACAGCAAATCACGAAGCTCGGCAGCACGTTCGAAATCGAGTGCTTTGGCCGCTTCCTTCATTTCGATTTCGAGTCTGGCAATCATATTGACGCGCTCTTCCTTTGTCATTTTCTTACGGGACAGCTGTTCTGCTTCATATGACGGTGTTTCCTCAGCAACCTGCGTTGCACGGATAATGTCGCGTACCTCCTTGCGAATCGTCTGCGGCGTAATGCCATGACGTTTGTTATACGCCTCTTGAATTTCTCGGCGGCGCTGCGTCTCAGTTATGGCAATCTCCATGGATCTCGTAATTTTATCAGCGTACATAATGACGCGGCCATTCTCATTCCGCGCAGCGCGGCCAATCGTCTGAATGAGCGAACGTTCCGAACGAAGAAAGCCTTCCTTATCGGCATCTAGTATGGCGACAAGCGACACTTCAGGAAGATCAAGGCCCTCCCGCAAGAGATTAATGCCAACAAGCACATCATATTTTCCTAACCGCAAATCGCGGAGAATTTCGATTCGTTCAAGCGTCTTAATTTCCGAATGCAGATAATTGACTTTAATCCCAATATCCTTTAAATAATCCGTTAAATCCTCGGACATTTTTTTCGTGAGCGTCGTAATTAACACCCGTTCATTTTTCTCGACGCGATCTCTGATTTCGCCGATTAAATCATCAATTTGCCCCTCAATCGGACGGACATCGATGTTTGGATCCAACAGGCCAGTCGGGCGGATAATCTGCTCAACAGGCTGCGGCTCATGCTCCAGCTCATAAGGTCCTGGTGTCGCTGAGACGTAGACCAGCTGATGCGTAGTTCTCTCAAACTCATCAAATGTTAACGGACGGTTGTCGAGAGCAGACGGCAAACGAAAGCCATGGTCTACAAGCACCTGCTTGCGCGCTTGGTCACCATTATACATGGCACGAACCTGCGGAAGCGTCACATGCGATTCGTCAATCACCATCAAAAAGTCTTCCGGAAAATAATGAAGCAATGTGTATGGTGTCGATCCAGGAGGCCTTAATGTCAAATGCCGTGAATAGTTTTCAATGCCCGAACAAAAGCCCATCTCACGCATCATCTCTAAATCATAACGCGTTCGCTGCTCCAGGCGCTGTGCTTCCAGCAGCTTTCCGTTCTCACGCAGCTTCTTTAGCTGCTCATCAAGCTCTTTTTCAATATTTTCAATCGCAACGGTTAGCTTTTCTTCCCTTGTGACAAAGTGAGATGCTGGAAAGATCGCAACATGCTCACGCTCTGCAAGCACTTCGCCTGTTAATGCATCCACCTCACGGATACGGTCAATTTCATCGCCAAAAAACTCGATGCGAATGCAGTGCTCATCACGAGAAGCAGGGAAAATCTCCACCACATCGCCTCGTACGCGAAACGTTCCCCGCTGAAAATTTATGTCGTTGCGCGCGTACTGCACATCTACAAGCTGACGAAGCAGTGCATCACGTCCCTTCTCCATCCCAACGCGAAGGGAAACTACAAGCTCCTTATACTCCTCCGGTGAACCTAAGCCATAAATGCATGACACACTCGCTACAACAATAACATCCCTTCGCTCAAATAACGCGGATGTCGCAGAGTGGCGCAGCTTATCAATTTCATCGTTCGTCTGTGCATCCTTTTCAATATACGTATCCGTCTGCGGCACATATGCCTCTGGCTGATAATAATCGTAATAACTAACAAAATACTCAACAGCGTTATTCGGAAAAAACTCTTTGAATTCGCTGTACAGCTGCCCGGCAAGTGTTTTATTATGAGCAAGCACAAGCGTAGGCTTGTTCACCTCTTTGATCACATTAGACATTGTAAAAGTTTTTCCTGTACCTGTCGCACCGAGCAGCACCTGATGGCGTTTTCCTTGCCGAATTCCCTCCGTTAGCTGTTGAATCGCTTTCGGCTGATCGCCTTGCGGAGAGTACGATGAAACAACTTCAAATGGACGTTCCAGCATGTCTAACCTCCAGAAAACAAATTTACCCTTATTGTACCATGAAGACAGGAAAAAACACCAAGAAAACGAACAAGTATTCGATAAGAGTTTTGAAGTTTAGGGGCATAAAAACAGTTTAATTAAAATGAATCAAATCTACTCGGTTCTAACTTTTCTTTGAGTAGAATTTCTAGAGCGGATAATATGTGCAGTGATAAGCTGTTAATTAATAAAAGTATACAATATGATGAACAATGCAAAGCTGGACAAGGACGCCTTCATCAATAAATCATATATGAACCTGGAGGCAAACAAAAACACGGGCGAAGCGATGTTCACCCGTGCTGACAGTTCGTTATTCTTCATATTCTTTTTCGTACTTAGCTGATCGGATGTCCTGTTCCTCACCAAATTCGGTTCCATATGCCAGTCTTGGATTAAAGACAGCTGATTGTCTATCTCTTGTCTCTCGCTCAGGGGAAATATGGTCAAGAAGACGCGCATGAACGAAAATTTCCGCGGCTCCTATAATCACTGCCGATAAAATACTGCCCCAAGCAATTTGGATATAGCTGTGCAGGAGCACACTGCCAAAAATCCAGACACTTAAATACACTAAAAGGAAATCCACCACAGTAGCGGCTGCACGTCCCCAGTTTGGCAGGACAATTCTGTCTCCTAGCATATACGAAACAACAGTAACGAACAAACTGAATGACAGAATGTCAACAATGTTCGCATCAAAAAATAAATCTAAACCAACCGCAAAAGCAATGATGCAGCTTATAAATTTAACAAGCAATACAGTTATATGCTTCATACTTTAAACCTCCCTCTCTTCTCTAGTTTGAATAAAAAGAGGCAGATTCATACATGCAGTGCCCAAATTTTCAGGAATTTATTTCCGAAATCGATAATTATTTTCCCCTCTTTTCTTCGTCTGATGCATTACAGCATCCACATGCTTCAACAGTCCCCCATATCTATCATGCTATCCCGATTGCCGGTCCCAAATCAGCACTCCATCCTGGATGAGGTGCGCCGGGCTTAACACAACAAAATCAGCAAGGGCAGATAGTTCTTCCTCGGAGCCAACGCCGCATAATACACTAATGCCACAGCCTGCACCGCTATTTTTCGCTAACTGTAAATCCTTCTCCGTATCTCCTACAATAGCCACCTCATGCGGCTGTAATCCAAACTGCCTGCAAAAGGCGTACACTACAGCAGGATCCGGCTTTTTTGGATATAATTCAGCCGTGCCAACAAATGAAATATACTCTTCAATATGAAGTGCCTCGATACAAAGCCTTGTAATTTCATTATCATCAGACGTAGCAATACCAATCGTGAGCCCCTTTTCCTTCATCTGCGAAAACAGCGTCTGTAAGTCACATGTCGGCTGCACATTCTGAATGTGTTCCTTCGTCTTTAGAGTAGCTTGCTCCATAAGCCACCCGTGCAAGTCGGGGATATCATAAGGAAGCACAGCTTGAAATGCACGTGAAATATCGAGAGAGGTACCGCTGGCAAAGTATCCTTTCTCATCTACCTGACCATTATGGAGGCCAATGGAGGCACATAACGCCTCCTTCAGCTCATTATTTCTTGCTTCTCCCACTTTTTCCAGCAATGCATCAATTACTTCATATTCAATTGCCACCCACAGCATGCCAAAATTTAAAAGCGTACCGTCCTTATCGAATAAAACTCCTTTAATCCCCATTTCCTGAACCACCGCTTTCTTTGCTAATAGCTCCATCATACACGCAGTAGTATGCTCCACAAAATCATTCAGCTCCATTTTCACTCTCTTTTCACCATTCGTCCGTATAGTAAAACCTGTAGCAAATAAAGAAAACTCGCCGATTGGAGAGCCCTGCTCTTGGGCGAAGCCAGAGGCGTAGTTGCACTTATACTGTGTACCTAAAATTTCCGGCTACGTCGAATTCACTTCCAGCTGGAAATTTATATATTCTCACAGTGTAAGAAAAGCGGACAATGCCCACCCTTGGGCGAAGACAGAGGCGTAGTTGCACTTATACTGTATTCCTAAAATTTCCTGCTACGTCGAATTCACTTCCAGCTGGAAATTTATACTTTCTTACAGTGCAACGAAACCACATACACATACATATCAACACTATAGGAGGAAAAGGTCATGAAAAGACGCACATTAGGAATCGTAGCTGCAGGAACTCTCGCCTTCGGAATCGGACTTGTAAACGGTATGCCGGCATTTGCAGCGCAAAGCACTACAACGCAAACAACACAAGCAGCGGAACAGAAATATGGTCATGGAAAAGAACTAAGCACGGAGGCTGTTACACAAAAGGCAAAGGAATTAGGAATTGCAACAGATGGTAAAGATACACAAACTTTAGCTAAAGAAGTGCGCGATGTCCAGTTAAAGCAGGAAGCAAAGGAGCTTGGCATTTCCACTGACGGTAAAGACAGTGAAACACTCCAAAAAGAAATTCGTGATACAAAGGTGAAGGCTGAAGCAAAGGAGCTCGGCATTTCCACCGACGGTAAAGACAGTGAAACACTCCAAAAAGAAATTCGTGATACAAAGGTGAAGGCTGAAGCAAAGAAGCTTGGCATTTCCACCGACGGTAAGGACAGTGAAACACTCCAAAAAGAAATTCGTGATACGAAGGTGAAGGCTGAAGCAAAGGAGCTTGGCATTTCCACTGACGATAAAGACAGTGAAACACTCCAAAAGGAAATTCGTGATACAAAGGTGAAGGCTGAAGCAAAGGAGCTTGGCATTTCCACCGACGGTAAGGACAGTGAAACACTCCAAAAAGAAATTCGTGATACAAAGGTGAAGGCTGAAGCAAAGGAGCTTGGCATTTCCACCGACGGTAAAGACAGTGAAACACTCCAAAAAGAAATTCGTGATACAAAGGTGAAGGCTGAAGCAAAGGAGCTTGGCATTTCCACCGACGGTAAGGACAGTGAAACACTCCAAAAAGAAATTCGTAATACAAAGGTGAAAGCTGAAGCAAAAGAGCTCGGCATCTCTACTGACGGCAAAGACACAGAAACTTTAGTCAGTGAGGTGCGTGACGCGCAGGTGAAAAAAGATGCAAAAGAGCTTGGCATCTCCACCGATGATAAGGACACCCAAACATTAGCTAAGGAAGTCCAAGATGCGAAAGTGTTAAAGGCAGCAAAAGAGCTCGGTATTGATACAGCCAATAAAACAACAAAAGAGCTTATGAAGGAGATTTCTACTAAATCCCCTGAAACAGCAAAAACATTATTTCAAGATAACTATCATAACTTTGGCTATGATAAGGGAATAGGCGGCAAAGGCAGAGGAATGCGTTAATCTTCTGATAGCCTATGTATAAAAAGGGATTTCAAACAGACCGATACGGTCTTTGAAATCCCTTTTGCATATGTTTATCTCTCACATTTTGCAGCCTTTGTATACATATGTTGAAAATTTTTTGCTTTTCTCTCCCGGTAGTTTAGAATTCCCTTTAGTTTTTTATAAAGAAAACTCGCCGATTGGCAGGCTCTGCCCTTGAGTGAAGACAGAGGTGTAGTTGCACTTACACTATATTCCTAAAATTCCGGACTGCGTCGAATTTGCCTCCGAAATTTATACTTTCCTACAGTGTAAAAGAACTAATAATTTGTCGAATATTGGTTTATTTTATTCAGAATACGTGATAAATTATATTTAAATTTATTGAAAAGCGGATTTTCCAATTGTTTTACATGAATTTAGGAGCAATGTCACGCCACCTTGCAGCGTTAATTTGCAGCAGGAAAAATGAAATCTAAATAGGGCAAACTCGTCGAAAGTCGAGGACGCAAAGCCTACAGATCTACGGCAGTTGTGCTATGATGGCTGGGTTGCATAAATTTTTTGTTTACGCCCTATTTATGTCTATATAGGGTGTTTTTTGTATTTGCCAGTCCGCAAAATGAAACGGTTCCTAAATAATACATAAGTTAACGCCCATATAGATATATAGCATATTTAAATCGTGATACGAAGCGTTATATTTTTATGTCCTAAAGTACTGATAATAAATTTTAATTCGTAACAGGAAACAGCTAAATCTATATGAGGCAAACCCGTCCCAAGTCGAGGACGTAAAGCCTACAGGTCTACGGCAGTTGTACTATGATGGCTGGGTTACATAAATCTTTATTTTCACCCCATTTATGTCTATACAGGGGTTTTTTTATATTTGCTGAATCTCAAGCGAAAGGAATTTTAATGACATGAGAAAAGTTGCAGAAATCCTTGCTATTAATCTTAAGAATATGGGTGTACGTCATGCATTTGGTGTTCCTGGAAAACCTATTGTTCCAATTTTACTCGAATTAGAGAACCATGGTATTCAATTCAATCTAACTAGGCATGAAACTGGAGCTGGTTATATTGCTTCTGGTTATTCCTTAATGAATGATTCTATTGGAGTCGCAATAGGTACTTCTGGTCCAGGCGGCACCAATTTGCTGACGGCTGCGGCACAAGCAAAAGCATGGCATTTACCAGTTGTTTTTATTACAGGGCACCCCTCTGCTAAAGATATGGGTAAACCGTTTGGACAAGACTCTTCAGCATTTGGGACAGACTTAATAAAAATGTTTGAGCCAGTAACAAAATTTAGCGCACGCATAGACCGAGCTGAATCATTTAAAAGTATTTTTTCTCATGCTATTGAGAGCGCATTATATGGAGTGAAGGGACCTGTTCACCTTTCACTCCCTATGGATGTATTGGATGAGCAGGCAGAATCTTTTATTTTAGACATACCCGATGAAGCTCCACATGTGATAGCGACCCAAAAGGAGTTACAACAAGCCTTAGATTGTATTTTAACTTCTAAGCGGCCTGTCATGATTTTAGGAAAAGGTGTGCATTCCTCCAGAGCCTATGAGGAAGTCATTCGTTTAGCGGAAACCTTTAACATACCAGTCATGACAACACCTGGCGGAAAAGGAACATTTCCAACAACACATGATCTGTCCCTAGATGGGTTTGGACTAGGCGGCTCTGCAAAAGCTAGTGAGTATTTAAAGAATAAGAGTGATCTCATAATTGTAATAGGATCTAAGTTATCTGATATGTCTATTGTTGGACTGGATCCCGCTTTGTATCCAGATAAAATTATTCATTTTGATTACGACTATACGTTTATTGGCAAATCAATTCCTGTTGCAACACAGCTTGTTCTTGGTGACGCTAAGCATAATCTTGAGAGTTTATTAAAATTAATTAAGACAGATAGATTAGCTAAACCTTTTTCAAAGCCGCAGATACATATTAGTGCAGAGCTACAAAAGGAAACACCGATTACAGTTGAAAGGCTACTAGCAAAGCAAGTCATTGCTGCCCTAAGAGAGAATTTTCCCGCAGATACTGTTTTCTTTGGTGATGATGGCAGCCATTCCTTTTATGCTATTCAGCACCTAACACTGACAAAGCAGGCCACATTCTATTTTGATGATGTTTTTGGCGCAATGGGACATGCTATTGGTTTTAGTATTGGTGCGAAGTTAAGCAATCCTACTAAGCCTATCGTCTGTTTAACAGGTGATGGATGCTTTTTTATGCATGGAAATGAGGTTTCAACAGCAGTTGACAGCAATGCAGCTACTATCTTTATTGTTTTGAATAATGGAAGACTTGATATGGTCGATAAAGGTATGTCAAACAATGCTGGAAAAGCTGTTGGCACTATTTTCAAAAATGAACTCAACGTTAAAAAATATAGTGAAGCAATGGGAGCATTATCCTTTAAGTGTTGGACTATTGAAGACTTACACCTGGCTCTCAAGGAAGCTCTGAACAATCACAACGGACCGACAGTAGTTGAGGTAATGGTTGATCAAGAAGAAATCCCACCAACGCTGTTGAGAGGATAGCACTATAAGAAGATGAAACGAATGCTTAAAGCATTAAGAAAAGCAGACAAGGCCCGCCTTTTATGGCAGCGTAGGGGTGGGCCGGAGTAAAAGACGCTTTTTTCCTTTTGCGGAGGTTCAGCCCTATGCTGCCACTTTGGCCTTGGGAGCTAGACATCGCCCCGAAAAGTTATCCTTTCTTACAGTAACCGATTGGCAAGCCGTTAGGCGAAGACAGAGGTGTAGTTGCACTTATACTTTGTTCCTAAAATTTCTCACTACGTCGAATGGTCTTCCTGCTAGAAATTTATACTTTCTTAAAGTATAAAAAAAATCCCCCCAAACGGAGGGACAACAATTTATATTAAATAAGGGGGGTAAGGCATAACATGAGAAAGGGTTTAGCTAAGTCGAGCAGCTTGTCCTTCCTTAGGACTTCGCTGCTTTTAACTGTTCCAATTGCTGTTCCACTTCAGCCTGCAAGAGGGGGTTCATGCTCGGTTGATGTGGAGCTGCAATTTCTTGGCTTGCTTTTGCTTCAGCTTCTAACGCCCAGATGCGCTCTTCCATTCTGGCAAAGCCGCGCATTGCGTTATCTGCACTAAAAGACGCAATTGTTGTATTGATTTCCTTCACAGCCCTCGCAGCATGCGCTCTGGCGATCAGCTCCTGCTGCTTCAGCTTCAGCTCTTCATACTTTTCCTGCAGAGCCTTTACCTTTTCATACAAATTAGTAGTTTGTACTTGCATCGCTTCATACTGTTGCTTGTACGATGCTAGCTTGCGTTCCTGTACAATCTTATCCTGCAGCGCTAATTTTGCAATTTCGTCCTCATTTCGCTCCACTGCAAGGTTTGCTTGTCTAAGGCGCTTTTCAACAGCTTCCTGCGTTTGCAAAGTAAGCATTTCATACTTTTTCTCCAAAAACAGCTGCTCAGACAGTGCCTGCTGCGCCTTTACGAGCTGCTCCTCCATCTCGCGCAAGTATTGCTTGATCATGCTGAGTGGATCTTCCGCTTTATCAAGCACACCATGCACATCAGCAAGTGCGATATTTTTTATTCGTCTAAAAATCCCCATCTTACTGCTCCTCCTTATGGATTTTATTTTCCCATTCGTCTAAGTAATCAAGTTTATGTGAATCCAAGCTAGAAACGCCTGCTGCTTCTGCTTGTACATAATTTGCAGAAGAGGCGTCCTCATTTCGGCCGTTTTTATAAGCAAGATAAGCTGCTACAAGAATAATCGGAAGAATCAGCACCTTTGGCAATAACAGAATAGCTGCCCATACCATGAGTGCAATTCCAATCCATTTACGGATTCGATTGCCCGCGGCAAGCTTCCATGTTACCCATCCGATTATGAAAAGACCGGCTTGTATCAGAATATGGATAATCCCAAATCCATGCATATGACCATGTCTACCCATTCCAGAAGAAAACTCTGTGCCGCCACGGAAATGTCCTCCTGGAGCAAATCCGCCGCCTTGGAACTGATGCATGCCTTGTGATCCGAGGCCTCCTCCAAACACGTTAAGCTGCTGGAATGTGATGCGCGCAATTACAAACACTGCTACAGTAATAAACGCCCACACAAGCCATTTTCCTTTTTTCATCACTGTCACCTCCTTTTCGATAAGCTACCTTGTCTACACTTTGAATTGTAGTAGAGAAAAGAGAAAATACAGTGAAAATCCTAAAGAACATAAATATTTTCTTAATAAAAAAAACTCGCCGATTGGCGAGCCCTACCTTTGGGCGAAGACAGAGGCGTAGCCCTACTTATACTGTATTCCTAAAATTTCTCGCTACGTCGAATTGTCTTCTAGCTAGAACTTTATACTTTCTGAAAGTGTAAAAAAGAAAAAAGCTACAGTAACGAGGAATCGTACGTAGCTTTTTTGATAAGTATATTTACCTCTGCCAGGATTCTAAACTTTTATCACCAAGCACAAAATTACACCGCTTCTATATCCAAATCATAATCACGCTGTACAAAAATAATCCCTAGCTCATGGTGGTCATTCTCGAAAATGGCGCGCTGCAGGATACGCGGCTCGGCGTTGACATCAATCACCTCAAGCTTGCAAAAAGCTCCCGATGTATTGTGCTGAAGCGCTTGATAAAACTCGCGAAGCGATTTTGGTACAACACCGTTTACCTTTGAGATAATCTCTCCTGGCTTAAGGCCCATTTCCTCAGCAGGCGAATTCGGAAGCGTATCTAAAATCATTAAGCCGGCACCTTTCGGCGAGAAGAATGCCGGATGTTTTTCATCCTCTATTTGCTCGCGAATCGTAATGGAAAGCCGGCCAAGCATTGCGGCACCTGCAGCTGCAATCGCAATCCCCGGCAGCCAGTAACTAATGACCGCTAACAGTAGCACAAAAAGGCCTAAACCAGCTACACGTCGTCCAGTATAAAAGATTGCCCGGCTAGGAAGCTGTCCTTTTATCGATTTAGAAAATCCGATGCTAAATGGCACAAGGAAAAGAGAAAACACATTAGTATCAATCGTGATTACCGGCCACCAAGCAAACACCTTCGTCATTGCATCCCCTGGCACCAAGATAAAAATCGGGACGAACCAAAGCCTCTTGCAAACATGCATGCCAATAGACATACCACGCTTTCCTTTTAAGACCTTTGGCGTAGAGATACGCGAAGCTCGTCCTAAAATGAGCAGACCCTCTACAATAAGCAGAGACGCCATTAGCACCGCAAGCGCCGTTAAATTGGTAGCGCTGCTGTCTGCCAGCCATGCATCCAACAGAGGCTGCCCTGTCTTCCATGATGGAGAAAGCAAAAAATAAAAAATAGCAATGCCAAAGCTGTAGGCTGCTGATAAATAACGATATTGCGTGAGAAGCGCAAACAAAACGGTCCAACAAGCGATGATGAGAAGACTTGCTTTCGAAAGGATGATACCGACGCCAATAAAGATAACAGATATTATCATCCCAAAACCAATACCTGACGTGGCAGATGTACGAAGCTCGTACCAAACATCATACACTTTAAATGAAAAATCCTTGCGCTCCCGCTTTACGCGCCAATACCCAGCTAATAAGCTGCTGATAAAGAATATATAAAAAACAGGATGCATAAAAAAGCGCCCAAATGCGTTGAGTATCTCTGAAACAACTATACTCATTGCTACACCACCTTACTTATAAGCTTTCTTTTTTAATTTTATCATACTCACGGCTTTTTTCGTTTTTGTTCATACAAAAAAGTATACAGACACTCTGTCTGTATACTTTTCGACAATTTCTATGAAATCCCTGTCTTACTTCGCCAGTAATTTCACTGCTGCTTGCAGCTGTAAGTCATTTTCACTGGAGCGAATTTTTTCTATTACTTTGTTTTGAATCGCTTCTGCCGTCTGTTTATCAATTTTACCAGTTGCTTCGAGCTTATTTGTCTGCTGGAATGTTTTCACCGCTGATTCTGTTTCCTTGCTAAAGTAGCCGTCCTTGCGTCCTGTCTCATAGCCAAGATCATTTAAGAGCTGCTGTGCACTTTTCACCTGCTCATTGTTATCGTTAAAGGACAAGGTCTTTTCAAACTGAATTGGTGTAGCATAGTAGTAGGCAGGCTGCTTCACTTCCAGCGTCGGCTCAATTCCCTTTTGATGAATCCAATTTCCGTCTGGTGTCAGCCATTTGAACATTGTAAGCTTAATATTGCTGCCATCAGCCATCGGCACTGCCTGCTGAACCGTTCCTTTTCCGAATGATTTTACGCCAATAAGCGGGTAGCCTTCCGCTTCCTTGAGCGCTCCTGCTAAAATTTCGGATGCGGATGCGCTGCCGTTATCAATTAAGACAGCAATTGGATATGGCTTACGTTCTTTTAAATCTGTAAAATACTTTTGCTTCTTACCGTCTCGATCTTCGATTTGCAGCATTGGCTTTTTATCCGTTACAAGCTCCTTCAAAATCGATTCCACACTTTCTAAATATCCGCCTGGATTCCCGCGCACGTCAATGATAAGACCTGAGATATCCTTCTTTTCCAGTGCCCCAAGCTTGCTTGCAAATTCCTTCGCTGTATCTTCTGAGAAGGAGGTAATTTGCAGGTACCCGATATCCTTTCCATTCTCCTTCTTAACCGAACTAAACACTGTTAGCATTGGAATTGTATCGCGTTTAATTTTAAACGTAATTGTCCCATCTGTTCCTGGACGTTTAATATCAAGGGTCACAAAAGTCCCTTTCTTCCCGCGGATTTTGAGTACGGCCTCTTCGCGTGTTAAATCGGCTACGCTTTTTCCATCTACCGCTACAATTTGATCATTTGGTTTGATCCCCGCCTTCTCAGCAGGTGAATCCTTAATAGGAGAAATAATAATAAGCTTGTCGTCAACCTTGTTCACCTCTGCACCGATGCCTTCCAGCGATGAATCTAAAGATTGCTGGAATTGAGTCGCTGTTTCCTTATCCATATAAGCAGAGTATGGATCCTTCAGCGTTCCAAGCATCCCCTGAATAGCCCCTTCTACAAGCTTACGATCATCCACATCCTTTACATACCGGGAATCAATGAGGTCATATGCCTGTTCAATCTTCTGTAAATCAGATTCCTTGGTCGCCGAGTCGGATTGACCCAATTGTCCTGCTCCAAGCCAATAACGTCCGCCGGCAAACATTCCGCCTGCTCCTAACAAAAATGCCGCAATAATCCAAACGATAGCCACTTTACGTTTCAATGCGGAACTCTCCTTTCCGGTTCGCATAATATTTCGGTCCTTCAACCGCATTTGTAGATACGAGAAAAATTAGCCGAGTAATATGTATGTGTATGAAAAGGCATCACACTACTGTGCGATGCCCAACCTATACCTACTATATGATAAGCTTGTACGAAATATGTTTGCAACTTTTTTATCGAGTCATTGTTACACTTTCAAGAATCTGCGTACCGACATTACACTTCCCCACATCCCAATAACCGCACCAATCAACAGAAGAAGCGCAGAAAGTTGGAACACAAATGGGTTATAAGGAAGCATTTCAAAAATTGTACCTGTTAATTTTTCATTCAGCACACTAAGCGCAGAATTGTATGCCGTTAAAATTAAGGCAATCGGAAGGATTGAACCAAGCACACCGAGGAACAAGCCTTCAAGCAAAAATGGCCAGCGAATGAACCAATTCGTCGCACCGACAAGCTTCATAATCTCAATTTCTGTACGTCTTGCATAAATTGTAATCTTAATTGTATTTGAAATCAAAAACATAGCTGTGAACAACAAACCGGCAATTAAAACCACTCCGATGTTACGCCCGATTTTCACTGTGCTGAAAAGCTTTTCAACCTGACCTTTACCATACTGTACCATGCTTACAAATTGCATCTTTTCGATTTTTTTGGCTGCTTTTACTGTATCAGTAGGTTTCTTCGTTTTTAAAATATATACATCCTTCAGCGGATTGTCCTGTTCAAATAGCTCAAACGACTTGCCGCTATCTCCAAAACTTTTAATTACACGTTTTAATTCATCTTGTTTAGAAGAAAACTTGATAGAATCAACTTCTGGGAGGCTTTGAATACTTGCTTTTAAGGCCTCCTGATCCTCCTTAGTGGCAGCCGGATCAATGTGCACACGAATCTCTACATCCTTTTCAACCTTTGAAGCAAAGTGGTTCATATTCATAATAACTGCCAAAAATACCCCGACAAGTAAGAGTGTAATCGTCACAGCACTGATAGAAGCAAATGTCATCCAGCCATTTCGTGCCAGACTTTTCGCTCCCTCACGCAAGTGCCGGGAAAAGGTTTTAATCTTCATAGCCGTATCCTCCCTCAGCCTCATCGCGCACAATTGTTCCGCCTTCGATTGCAATTACGCGGTGGCGAATTGTATTCACAATATCAGCATTATGAGTTGCCATAATAACTGTTGCACCTTGTTCATTAATCTCTTTAAAAATATCCATAATCTCCCAAGAGGTATTCATATCCAAGTTTCCTGTTGGCTCGTCCGCAATTACAACCTTGGGTTTATTCACAATAGCGCGGGCAATCGCTACGCGCTGCTGTTCGCCTCCAGAAAGCTCAGTTGGAAAAGATTGCACTTTATGTTCAAGTTTCACGAGCTTTAATACTTCCATCACGCGTTTTTCAATCACTGCTGGCTCCTCTTCAATAACCTCTAAGGCAAATGCCACATTTTCATAGACTGTCATTTTTGGAAGAAGACGATAGTTCTGAAAGACTACGCCAATTTGACGACGGAAATGTGGAACATCCCGCTCGCGCAGTGACTCTATTGAAATAGTATTTACATTAATAGAACCCGTGGTCGGCTTTTCCTCACGGTACATCATCTTAATAAAGGTTGATTTCCCTGCTCCGCTCGGTCCGACTACATAAAGAAATTCACCCTGCTTAATGTTCACGGAAATCCCATTGATAGCTTTTACGCCGTTTGAATATGTTTTATATACATTGTTCATTCTTATCATTTACATCACCCGATCAAACATATTTTCCCTTCGACACTGTTCAAATCTATACGACAAATTCCCTGAAAATCTACGCAAAAAAATAAACGCTTTTAGCTACGCTCCTCATTGTAACATCATTATTTTTCAAATGTGTCTACATTTTTATTACATTTTTGTTACAAACAAGAAAAAGAGTACCTTTTGTCAGATATAGAAAACTCGCTGATTGGCAAGCCGTTAGGCGCAGACAGAGGCGTAGTTGCACTTATACTTTATTCCTAAAATTTCCGACTACGTCGAATTCGCCTCCAGCTGGAAATTTATACTTTCCTAAAGTGCATAGAAAACTCGCTGATTGGCGAGACGTTAGGTAAAAACAGCAGCTTCATTACATTTAACATCTCTACTACGTTGAATGGTTTCTGAGGTGGAAATTACACTAAAAGAAGTGACTTAAGCCTAGAGAGGGTATATAGAACCTTCTGCTCTAAGCAGCAAAAGGTTCCTGCGTCTTTATTTTTTTTGGGAAAGCCATTCTGCAAGCTTCGTTGCATCCTCGCCCTCAACAACTCCGGCCGGCATACTGCCGCGTCCATTTAAAATAATTTTCTCAATTTCTTCTTGGCTGTATTTATTGCCAACCTTCTGTAGGTTTGGTCCAATCTGCCCTTGAAGATCATTGCCGTGACAGCTTGCACAGCTTTGCTGAAACACCTTATCCGGATCTGCACCACTACTTGCCGTTTGATTGGAGTTTGAATTAGAAGATGTGTTTTCTTCTGTTTTTCCACATGCACCTAAGCTTAAAAGAAGAGTTGCCCCTGCCACAACAGCTAACAATTTCTTATTCATTTTTCTCACCTCCTACTTGGAAAGAATTTCATACCATTTTTTATTATAATAACCCTTCCGTGATTTGGAAAAAAATTATGCTCTGCTAAAGCCTTCCCCAAGTACCTCTGAGGCATCCATTACGATAACAAAGGCTGAAGGATCAAGACGTCGCACAAGTTGTTTCAATTTTGTGAACTCCCTTTGGTGTACAACGCACATCAGTACAGGACGCTCATCATCTGTAAAGCCGCCCTTCCCTGGAAACGTTGTTACACCGCGGTCAATTTCCTCAAAAATACCGCGCCGCACTTCCTGCTCGTGATTCGTAATAATCAGCGCTGTTTTCGAGCGGCTAAAGCCGACCTGGATAATATCAATTGTTTTGCTTGTCACATATAAACTCAATAGAGCATACATTCCACTCTCTAGACTAAATACAATTGCAGACGTTACTACAATCAAGCCATCGATGACCGCAACACACATCCCCAAGCTCAGCCCTGTATACTTATGAACAATTTGTGCCGCTAAATCCGTTCCGCCTGTAGAAGCCTTCCCGCGAAAGACAATCCCAAGGCCAATGCCAACTCCAACACCGCCAAATAAAGCGCCAAGCAATGGTTCATGTGTCGCTGGCTGCCAATCCCGTGTTAAATACACAACAAAGGGTAAAAACAAAGTGCCTATAAGCGTTTTGGCGCCAAACTTCTTACCAAGAAAGATAACCCCGGCAATAAACAAAGGAATATTAAAGCACCATTGTACATAAGCAGGCTGCCAGTTAAATACTGCATACAAAATCGTACTAATGCCGCTTACACCGCCTGAAGCAATTTTGTTTGGCAATAAAACTACATTAAAAACAATTGCAATAACCGCCGAGCCAAGAAGAATGTACAAATATTCTAAGATGATTCCTACACTTGGATGATAATCTACTTCGTTCCGTTTCACTTTTAAATCCCCCAAAACACGCTATATCTTTTTTTATTTACAGTAATACTTTTCTATTTTCTGTACTATCGAAAGCAAACATTATAAGAAGGGTTTTTATAAGCCCTCTCTATATATTCCTTAATTTTCGACTTTTTACAGCAAATATGTATATCGATTATGATATACATGCCATTCATAAAAAGAGAAGCTGCTATACAACTTCTCTTCCCCTTATATTCCCCAATAGAGAGAATACAAAGACATTCTCCGTTTTCTCCCCATTCGCCAACATCGCGTTGGCATTTTTTTATACTGTAGGAAAGTATAAATTTCCAGCAAGAAGTGAATTCGACGTGGTCGGAAATTTTAGGAACACAGTATAAGTAGGGCTCGCCAATCGGCGAGTTTTCTTTATGATCTTTAATCTTTCCTCAGCCTTATGAAGTGGCAGCCTAAAGCTAGGTGAAAGAGTCTCATCTATAGAGATTCCTTATTCATAAGAGAACCCCGCCACCAAAAGAAAACTACCTTTTGTGACGAGGATCATAAGGGCTACTTCCCTGCATTATCTTTTGCAGAACCACATGTTTTGCTTTTATGCCATGCGGGAACGCAGGTATGCGTCAATAAATGTATCAATTTCTCCGTCCATGACTGCCTGTACGTTTCCAATCTCGGTATTTGTACGATGATCCTTTACAAGGGAGTATGGATGGAACACGTAGGAGCGGATTTGGCTGCCCCAGCCGATCTCCTTTTGTTCACCGCGAATCTCGTCCAGTTCCGCCTGCTGCTCTTCTAATTTCTTTTGATAGAGCTTCGCCTGGAGCATTTTCATCGCACGCTCACGGTTTTTAATTTGAGAACGCTCTGTCTGACATGTTACAACCGTGTTTGTAGGAACGTGTGTAATCCGAACAGCAGAGTCCGTCGTGTTAATATGCTGTCCACCCGCACCACTTGCTCGGTACGTGTCAATTTTCAAATCCTCAGTGCGGATGTCAATTTCAATACTGTCGTCAAACTCCGGCATAACCTCGCAGGATACAAATGATGTATGCCGGCGGCCCGAAGAGTCGAATGGAGAAATACGTACAAGGCGGTGTACACCTTTTTCGGCTTTTAAATATCCATACGCATTATGCCCTTTGATTGAAAGCGTGACGCTCTTAATACCTGCTTCATCACCCGGCAAGTAATCCAGTGTTTCTACTTTAAAGCCGCGTTTTTCTGCCCAGCGTGTATACATACGCAGCAGCATACTGCCCCAGTCCTGCGACTCTGTTCCACCTGCACCTGGATGCAATTCTAAAATCGCATTATTTTTGTCATATGGATCGCTTAGCAGCTGCTGAAGCTCGAATTCGTTCATGCTTTGTAAAAGCGTGCGAACCTCACGCTCAAGCTCCTGCTTCAGTTCTTCATCGTATTCTTCTTTCACAAGCTCATGTGTTACTTCCAAGTTTTCGTGCATTTCATTCATTTCGTTAAACTGCCCAACCTGTTCCTTTAACACATTCGCTTCATTAATAACAACCTGTGCGCTTTTTTGATCATCCCAAAAGCTAGGGTCAGACATCATTTCATCTAGTTCTTCAATACGCTGCTCTTTGCCAGCGAGGTCAAAGAGACCCCCTAAAGTCCGCTAATCGCTTAGCCATTTTCTCTAACTCTTGTCGAATTTCTGTTAATTCCATGTTATCCACCTCTATATTGTATTTGAAGATAGCTTATTCACAAAGCAAACTCTCTCTGCCTAAGCAGAGAGAGTTTGCCCGCATGACGTGTATATGTTGTATCTTCCCTCAAATCCCTGCTTGAAGTCAACCATTCATATAAGAAAAGCGAGAAAAAGCTGACAGCACCCAAAAAGGAATGCTTTCTTAATCTAAGGAACAAGGGAGATTAGTCCTAATTTTATTCAAATGCACCGTGACAAGCCTTATATTTCTTACCACTGCCACATGGGCATGGAGTATTGCGGCCAACTTGTTCACCCTTCACAACAGGCTTCTTCTTTACGTCAGCGCCGTCATCTTTTGGATGAACAGCCTCTCCTTGTGCAACCTCTTGACGCTCTAAGTTGTTCTCAATTTGCGCCTTCATAATGTAACGAGATACTTCTTCCTCGATAGCCGCAACCATTGCTTCGAACATCGCGAACCCTTCCATTTGGTACTCACGAAGCGGGTCAATTTGGCCATACGCACGCAAGTGAATGCCTTCGCGTAAATGATCCATCGCATCAATATGCTCCATCCACTTTGAATCAACAACGCGCAGCACAACTACCTTCTCGAATTCACGAAGCTGTTCATATGGAAGCTGCTCCTCTTTCGCATCATAATGCTCTTTCACCTTTTGGGTGATGACCTCGCTCATCTCCTCCGGAGCGAGGCGGCGCAGCTCGTCCTCTTTTATATCGCCTTCTTCAAGAACCGTTGTCTCAAGGAAAGTAATTAAACCTTTTATGTTCCATTCTTCCTCAAGATCTTCTGCCGTATGAGCTGCTACGGATCTTTCGATCGTACCCTGCATCATCCCTTCAATAATCGTACGAAGATTTTCTGCTTCAAGTACATCTTGACGCTGCTTATAAATCACCTCGCGCTGCTGACGAAGCACATCATCATATTGTAATAGCTGCTTACGTGCATCAAAGTTATTTCCTTCTACACGTTTTTGGGCCGATTCTACTGCACGAGAAACCATTTTACTTTCAATCGGCTGTGTATCATCCATACCAAGACGATCCATCATCGCTTTCATATTATCAGAGCCGAAGCGGCGCATAAGCTCGTCCTCCATGGACAAGTAGAACTGGGTGACACCTGGGTCACCTTGACGCCCCGAACGACCGCGCAGCTGATTGTCAATACGTCGGCTTTCATGGCGCTCTGTACCAATAACCGCAAGACCGCCAACTTCCTTCACGCCTTCTCCTAGCTTAATATCCGTACCGCGCCCCGCCATATTTGTTGCAATGGTTACGGCTCCCTTTTGTCCAGCATCCGCAATAATATCAGCTTCACGCGCATGATTTTTGGCGTTTAGGACGTTGTGACGCACGCCCTTGCGCGTAAGGATTTTGGAAATCAGCTCCGATGTTTCAATTGCAACTGTACCAACAAGAACAGGCTGTCCTTTACGATGGCGCTCCACAATGTCCCCCACAACAGCGTTAAACTTGCCCTCCATAGATTTGAAAATCAAATCTGGACGGTCATCACGCTGCACATCGCGATTCGTAGGGATGACAAGGACGTTCATATTATAAATATTACGGAATTCCTCTTCTTCCGTCTTCGCTGTACCAGTCATACCAGCAAGCTTTTCGTACATCCGGAAGTAGTTTTGGAATGTAATCGTCGCAAGCGTCATGCTTTCATTTTGAATTTCGACGCCTTCCTTTGCCTCAATTGCCTGATGCAAGCCTTCGCTATAACGACGCCCTTTCATTAAGCGGCCTGTGAATTGGTCAACAATTACAATTTCACCGTCCTGCACCACGTAGTCAATATCGCGCTGCATGACAACATGTGCGCGAAGCGCCTGATTAATATGATGCAGCAGCGTTACATGTTTTAAATCGAATAGGTTTTCAATATGAAACGCCTTTTCCGCTTTTGTGATGCCCTCTTCTGTCAGCATGACATTTTTTGTTTTTTCATCGTAAGAAAAATCGGCTTCCTTATTGAGCGTGCGCACAAATGCATTCGCGAATATATACAGATCTGCTGACTTTTTCGCTTGTCCGGAGATAATAAGAGGTGTACGTGCTTCGTCAATTAAAATTGAGTCTACCTCATCTATAATCGCAAAGGAAAGCGGGCGTTGTACACACTGTTCCTTGTACAGCACCATGTTATCGCGCAAATAATCGAAACCAAGCTCATTATTTGTCGTATACGTAATATCAGCTGCATAAGCCACTTGCTTTTCCTCACGAGATAGCGAGTTCAGGTTTAGACCAACTGTCAGGCCAAGAAACTCATGAAGCCTTCCCATCTCGGTTGCATCACGATGTGCTAGGTATTCATTGACCGTCACGACATGCACGCCTTTTCCTGTTAAAGCATTCAGATATACCGGGAGCGCAGAAGTTAAGGTTTTCCCTTCCCCTGTTTTCATCTCAGCGATGTTTCCTTCATGAAGGGCAAGGCCCCCCGTGAGCTGAACCTGATACGGACGCATACCAAGTACGCGCTTCGCAGCCTCACGAACAACTGCGAAAGCTTCTGGAAGCAAATCATCCAACGTTTCACCTTTTGTGAGACGCTCCTTAAATGCTGGTGTCTTTGCCTGCAGCTGTTCATCGGATAAGGCAGAAATCTGCGGCTCTAATTCTTCTATCTGATCCACGATTTTTTGCATACGGTTAATTTGACGTTGATTCGTATCAAATACCTTTTTTAAAATCCCAATCATGGCATACGCTCCTCTTTTACCGAAAAATTTTTCAAATGAACTGAAAATGCTATTTCATTATTGCTTTCATTATAGAAAGCCTAAAACTTTCTTAGTAGTTCTTTATTTATATACATAATACGAGGACTTTTAAAAGTAAGAAAGAAAAGTCAAGATAGGCTAATTGTAACACTTGCATTATAAATATGCCAATACTATAGCAAAAGGACAGACACGAGGGCAGGGCGGGGAGCCTCTCTAAGATTAACAATTTGCAGAACTGGGCGCGCACACAAAAGGCACGATCCGTTCGGAACGCGCCTCGCATAAATCATTATTTTGTCTCAATTAAGCCGTATTTTCCATCCCTACGTGTATACACAACACTTGTTTCATTTGTTTCAGAATTTGTAAACACGAAGAAATTATGTCCTAGCATGTTCATTTGTAAAATGGCTTCCTCAATGTCCATTGGCTTGAGGTCAAATCGCTTCGTACGCACAAGCTCAATATCATCCTCATCAAGAACGTCTTGGGATGGGGCTTCTGTCGCTGCCACGGCAACCTTTTCACGCACTTTGCGATTTACTTTTGTTTTATGCTTGCGAATTTGTCTCTCTAATTTATCAACGACCAAATCAATTGCTGCGTACATATCTGTGTGAGCTTCCTCGGCACGAAGCAATAAATCTGGAAACGGAATATTCACTTCCACACGCTGCTGATCAGAGTACACCTTAAGATTTACTTTGATTTCCGGAAAGGTATCAAAATAGCGCTCAAGCTTGCTGAGCTTCTTCTCCACATACTCTCTTAGTGCTGGAGTTACCTCAATATTTTCACCGCGAATGTTGAATTTCATAGATGAACTCCTCCTTTCAAGCTATGTAGTACTATATTCGACGGGATGTCGAATATCCCTTCCACAAATCGCAAAATGTAGAAAAAAACACTTCCTTTTTCACGAATTTTGTTGAAAGAGAGAGTGTACCTGACACTTATAGTATATCCCTCAGACAAAGCAAAAGCCAAACCAAAATATGAATAATTCGTTACATGTGAAGAAAAGCGGCTTTCAATGATTTGACCACACTAGAGGAGTATGATAAATTTACCTAGGTAACTAATTTAACAAACAGGGAGAGATATCATGTCAAATCATCACCATTTATTTCACTCTATTAACCAGTTGTCCCGACAACTGACAAAAAGAATAAACGAAGCCTTACAGCCTTTCGGATTGTATAGCGCACAATGGTCCGTTTTGTACACTCTACATATCAAGGGCACACTAACACAAACGGAGCTATGCGAATATTTATCTGTAGAAGCCCCTCCTATGACCCGGACCATTCAGCGGCTCATTAAGCAAGGGTACGTAAAGCAAATTCCCTGCAAGGACAAACGTGCGAAGCAAATTGTGCTAACGGACGAAGCAATTGCATCTTTTCCGGAGTGGGAGCAGGCTGTTCTTCATACACATCAATCACTGCTTAACTCTCTGTCCGGTCTTTCACAAACGCAGCTACAAATGCTTCTCTCTGATTGGCTTAAGGATCTCATGCTTGAGGAGGAGAGAATGTGAACTCAGAAAAGTTATGGACAAGAAACTTTATTAGCATTTCCGCCAGTACATTGTTTTTGTTTTTAACATTTTACTGCTTGCTTGTCATTTTGCCGCTGTATGCGCTAGAAGACCTGCACGGTCAGGCGACAGATGCAGGTCTTGTTGTTACAGTGTTTCTGCTTGCAGCTATTCTGATCCGGCCGATTGCCGGTCAGTGGCTTGGACGAATCGAAAAACGATCACTGCTGCTCCTCTCTTTATGTCTATTTCTAATCTCTGACCTATTTTATTTCTTTATGCATTCTATAGGCAGCCTGCTCGTACTCCGCTTTATGCATGGCATTAGCTTTGGAATTGTAACCACGGTATGCGGCACAATTGTGGCTGATTTAATTCCAAATTCGCGCAAAGGGGAAGGTATGGGCTATTATGCCATGGCAATGAACCTGGCGATGGTTATTGGCCCATTTGTCGGGCTCACTACCTTTTATAAATGGGGCGCAACCACTTCCTTTATCATAAGCAGCATCTTTGCGCTTTTCGCCTTGATTCTCGGCGGCTCCCTCCGATTGCCCAAGGAACAACAGACTGTAGCGACGAAAACACAAGCAGCCTTTCACATTAAGCAATTATTTGAGGTCTCCGCCGTCCGCATCTCCGTGACCGCAGCCTTTTTCTCATTTGTGTATGCCTCCATACTTTCCTTTGTATCGGTATACGCAAAGGACATTGGTTTAGCAAAAGCAGCGAGCTACTTTTTTGTTGTCTATGCCGTTGTTATGCTGCTATCGAGACCGTTTACGGGAAAACTGTTTGACAAGCGCGGTGCAAATGTCATTATTTATCCGGCGATTATTTTCTTTGCAATCGGCATGCTGCTGCTTAGTATGGCACATACAACCTTTCTGTTTCTGCTTTCGGCAGCTTGTATCGGTCTCGGATGGGGCACGCTATTCCCATGCTTTCAAACAATTGCTGTTCAAAACGCTGCTCCCCAGCGAAGAGGAGTGGCTACCGCAACCTTTCTTTCCATCTTTGACAGCGGAGTTGGTCTTGGTTCATTTGTAATCGGCTTGGCTGCGGTTCATATTCATTTAAGCTCTTTATATTTATACTGTTCTCTTCTTGTTTTGATCGGCGTTGGCGTCTATTATACATTGAACAGGGATCACGCTGCTGCATCCACTCGTTCAAAACAGTATGGGAACGAAAATCCTAGCGGCCAGCACAATCAAGCTGTTTAGAAATTTTATTAGCTGTCTGAATAAGAAGCTTTACTAGCTTTCGGTATACTGATTGATGCGCTGCATCGGGCCGGCTAGAAATTTATACTTTCTTACAGTGAAATATGAAAAACCCCCGTTTTGCAAAACGGGGGTTGGTGTGCTTTTTCCCTGATTTATGTAAAGCACGAGCTGCTTATAAACGGGTTATTATAGCTTTACTACGTTCGCTGCTTGCGGACCGCGTGCGCCTTCAACGATATCGAATTCTACTTCTTGGCCTTCTTCTAAAGACTTGTAGCCGTCTGTTTGGATTGCAGAGAAGTGTACGAATACGTCGTCTCCATTTTCACGCTCGATAAAACCAAATCCTTTTTCTGCATTAAACCATTTTACTTTTCCTTGCATGCCTTCCATTCCCTTCAATCTTAAATCTTGTGGTTTAGCCCACAACTTGAATATAATGGATTAACCATCAAAAAGTCAAAAATGGACTCCATTTTTCTGCAAATAACCAGAGCTCTATACAAATGCACTAGTAATTGTTATAGCTTTACTACGTTTGCTGCCTGTGGGCCGCGTGCACCCTGTACAATTTCAAACTCTACCTTTGCACCCTCTTCTAGTGTTTTAAAGCCTGATCCTTGAATCGCACTGAAATGAACGAAGACATCGTCTCCGCCCTCAACTTGAATAAACCCGAATCCTTTTTCGGCATTAAACCATTTCACTGTACCTTGTTGCATGCTTTCCCATTCCCTTCAATCGTAAACTCATATACCAATGCATACCCTAACTATAATATATAAAAAAGCTTAGTGTCTAAGTTATTTCATCGTAATTTTATCTAAAGATTCGACATGTATATCATCAATATAAATCTTTAAGACAATCACATGTAAACCCTTTCATTTTTCCTCACTCTTCGGCCTCAGCTAAGTATGCTGGGGATTCAATTCTTATTTCACCCACAAAAAGCAAGCGCTTACGATAAAACCTCCATTAAAGAATGGAGGTGGCATTGCGTTTCCCTATTTTATATGAAGCGTATGCCGCTTATAAACTGGGCTCTTATAGCTTCACAACGTTTGCAGCTTGTGCGCCGCGGTTTCCTTCTGTAACATCGAAGGATACACGTTGTCCTTCTTCTAGTGTCTTGAAGCCATCTGTTTGAATCGCAGAAAAGTGTACAAAGATATCTTCTCCACCTTCTACTGTGATAAAGCCATATCCTTTTTCTGCGTTAAACCATTTTACTGTACCTTGTTGCATGATTCCCATTCCCTTCAATCATAAACTCGTGGGAAAAACCCCACAATTTGACTATAACGGATAAAGAGAGGGAAAGTCCAAACTGTCTTGTCGTGTTTTTATGCCATTATTCGACATTCGAAAGCGATTTCTGTTGATTTTTAAAGAAAACTCGCCGATTGGCGAGCCGTTAGGCGAAGACAGAGGCGTAGTTGCACTTACACTGTATTCCTAAAATTTCCGACTACGTCGAATCGACTTCTTGCTAGAAATTTATACCTTCTTACAGTGTAAAGAAAACTTGCTGATTGGCGAGCCGTTAGGCGAAGACAGAAGCGTAGTTGCACTTACACTGCACTCCTAAAATTTCTAACTACGTCGAATCCACCTCCATCTGGAAATTTACACCTCACTAAAATACAAGGATAGTAGATATATACTTTCACTATCCTGGCAATTTTCATCCCCGAAATACAGTCAAAGCGTACACAGCAGCTGCTCCCTGTTCCCGCAACACCTTTCCTATTTGGCGTAACGTTGTACCTGTCGTGTATACATCATCAACCAGCAAAATATGCTCACCTTCCAATTGAATACGGGAGGACAACAAAAATGGGGACTGTGTCTGCAGACGCTCCATCCGAGTCTTTTTGCTTTGTTTTTCAGTGTGAACACGCGTAATAAGAGGTGATTTCATGTACGGTAAGCAAGCTGCAAGCAGCTCAGCCTGATTAAAACCGCGCTCATATTGCCTTTCGCTGCTAAGCGGCACTGGAATTACCCGGCAGGATTGCGGGAGATGCTTATACAGCTGCCGTATCTCCTTGTGAAAAATTTCAGAAAGGATCGCATCGCCGCGAAACTTATAGCGGGCCAATACCGCCTTCGCCCAATCATCGTAGACATATAAGGAGCGATTTTGCAGCAATGCTCCCCGCATCGGCCCCTCCTCCCAGCGCAAGCAATCCTTGCACATCCCTTTTTCTTGATGCGAAGGGGCAAGGCGTTCCAGCGAACGTCCACATATTGCGCACAGCTCTCCCTCTATCCTTTCAAATTTCTCTTCACACTCCTGGCAAATCAGCTGTTCTTCTCCCTTTACGAGAAATGAAAACCAGCCAAGGGCGTATGACAGATTCTCAAAGCAAAGTAAACAATGTCCTGTCATACAAGCCATCCCTTTCGCTCGGCTTCTTTATTCATTGTTTCAATATGCCGCCTCGCCGCTGCCATTTCCTCTGTTTTGCCGTAGTGAAAATAAATCACATCCCCCTTCGGGTAAGCTGCATTCCGCCCAGCTCTTCCCGCAATTTGCACAAGCGCACTTTCCGTAAACACATTCTCCTCAGCTCCAAGTACAGCCACC
Source organism: Bacillus sp. OTU530 (assembly GCF_038440375.1). Lineage (NCBI taxonomy): Bacteria > Bacillati > Bacillota > Bacilli > Caryophanales > Bacillaceae > Bacillus > Bacillus sp. OTU530. The sequence goes on along the minus strand of NZ_JASATP010000015.1, from coordinate 71,501 downwards.
TGCACATCAGTTATTGTAACGCCTCGCTCTAAAATAGTTGTCGTAACTAACAGCGGAATATCCCCTGTCCGAAATAAACGAATCTTTTCTTTTCTCAGCGGGTCCTCTGCATGCACGCCTTCGATTCGGTTATCTAGCTGCTTTAGAATAGCTGCAACAGGCTCAACCTGCCGAATATGCGGCACGAATAACAGGATGGGACGCCCGGCAGCTGCATGCTTCTCTATCCAATGCATAATGTTTTTCGGAAGCACGTGCCTCTTGAGCTTCCCCTTCCAGTTGCCGCACCAAGAGAAGGAGGGAATCGGCAAAGGATGGCGATGATATCGCACTGGAATAATAACAGCCTTCCGCGTTCCAGCTCGCGCTTCCTTCTTCCAGCGCCGATTCGGTGTAGCCGTCACATAAATAATAGCTGCAGCTGCTTTTTTCGCGTTCTCTACCGCATATTGCAAAGAGGCATCAGCCGAATATGGAAATGCATCTACCTCATCAATAATGACTGTATCAAAGGCATGGAAATAGCGAAGCAGCTGATGTGTTGTAGCAATTGTTAACGGAGCTTGCGTATGTCGATCCGAACTGCCGCCATATAATGCTGCGATCGGAATATTCGTAAACACCTGCCTGAGCCGCGGTTCGAGCTCCAGCACAACATCCGTACGCGGCGTCGCAATACAAACACGCTCTCCCTTTGCAAGAGAAGCATAGATACCGGCAAATAGCATCTCTGTTTTCCCGGCACCGCACACTGCCCAAATCAGACACTCCTCCTTATGCTCAATTGCATGTAAGACTGCTTCTGAAGCGGTACGCTGTCCATCTGAAAGAACACCCTTCCAGACAAACTTTACCTGCATCCCTCCCCTGTCTGCTGATGGCCCTTTCCAGTAAAACAGCGGTGTGCATTCACTCGTTCTGCCCATCGTGATGCAGCGACGACAATATGTACAAATTGTTTGGCAGCGCGAACAAGAAAAACGCGCGAAAAACAGTGAATCTCCATTACCGCACCGTGTACAATGATATCCCTGGTTCACCCGTTTTACACTTGACTCTGCTGCAAGAAACCCCTCTCTTTGATGCTGACGCAGTAATTCCTCTGAAAAAGGCAGTTCTCCCGGCAGAAGCCGTCTTCCCTCCAAAAATGCGCAAAGCTCAGCTGAGTACATGTTAATCCCCCTTTTTCTGCCCATTGTAGCAATGCCAGCTAAAGCTGGCAAAACGCAAAAAAGCTGATAACCCGCTATGAAAATAGCAAGTTATCAGCTTAAAGTGTGCTGTTTCATTGGAAAGCCTGTTTATTTTTAGAATCTGCCGTACCCTAGGAGGTGTGATTGATTATAGCTGCTGCTAAGATTAGAATATGCAATGCCACTATCGCCTGCATGAATCATTGTGTTGTTTCCAACGTAAATTCCGATATGAGATGGACCAGGTTTATATGTATTTTGGAAAAAGATAAGATCTCCTGGCTGTAATTGATCACGGCTAATGCGAGATACAGAATTCCAGTAGCCACTTACGTCCGTACGTGCTTTACCATATACATAAGAGATGAATCCACTGCAGTCAAAACCGCTTGGAGATGCGCCGCCGAATACATAAGGAACACCTAAGTATTGCTGTGCCTTAGCTACAACACCGCCTGATGTTGGCGCTGGAGCTGGTTTTGCCGGTGCTGGTTTTGCCGGTGCAGTCTGTGCCGGTGCAGTCTGCGCTGGTTTTGCCGCTTCCTGTGCTGGTTTTGCCGCTGCTGTCTGTGCTGGTGCCGCTGCTTCCTGCGCTGGTGCTGCTGCTTCCTGCGCTGGTGCCGCCTGTTCATCTGTAGTAATAGACGTTTCATTAGCCATACGCTGTGCAAACATAGCTGCTTCTTCTAGTTCTTTTCTTGCTTTCTCATCTAGGTCTTCTTGAACAAGCTGTTGAATTTTCCCTTCAAGCTCATCAACAGCCCCTTGCTTCGCTTGGCGAGCTGCCTCTATTTCCGCACTTACCTTATCTAAAGAAGCAGCAACCTCAGTAAGCTCTTTTTGTTTTTGCACAACAAGTTCTTGCGCTGCCTTCACTGCATCTTCATCACGCTGCTGTGCTTCTAAAATATCCTTGTCCGATTGGAAAATTAAACTTACAGAACTGATGCGGTCGAGCAAATCTGACAAACTCTCTGCGTCTACAATAACGTCCGTTACCATATTTGATCTCTGTTGAGATTGAAGTGCAACCAGACGATTTTTAATTACATACTCACGCTGCTCAATCTTCTTCTCAAGCGCTGCAATTTCCTCATTTTTTTGCACAATCAGCTGCTGCGTTTCTGTTAAGTTCTTTTGCGTTTCCGCTTTCTTTTGCTCATTCTCAATCCGGTCTTGTTCGTACTTTTCAATTTCTTTCTTCACGTCACTAATTTGCTTTTGATACTCTTGAATCTGCTGCGCTCTCACAGTGGACTCTACTTGGATGTTGTCTTCGGCCATTACTGCTGGAGCTGTTGTCGTAAATATCATCAATCCTGCGGCGATCGCGCAAGATACGGCTTTCCAATTGTTCATAATATTCACACCTTCCCTTTCCCAAATAAATTTATACCATATTTACCAATAAAATTTGGCGTTGTTACAAATTTGTAAAATAAATGTAACACGTAGATTGTAGAATCATGAAATATTGCTCCTAACCTTGTCAATCTATGTTGAAAAGCGCTTACATAGTAAGCGCCTCTCGACATTCTCTTATAAATTACCAGTATATGTTTGTTACAATTTGTCGTAAAAAAACTCGCCGACTGGCGAGCCCTGCCCTTGGTGAAAACAGCGGCATAGCTGCACTAATACTGTATCCCTAAAGTTTCTGACTACGTCGAATCCACTCCCGGATGGAAATTCATACCTTTTTACAATGTAAAAAAGGTGTAACAAAATGCGAACATTTTGTTACACCTTCACAAACTCCTCTTATACCCATTGCTCTGCCCATTTTTGCACTTCCTGCATAACGGTTTCAAGAGCTGTTCCTTTTTCGGATAATGCGTACTCAATACGTACCGGAACCTCTGGATATACCGTTCGCACGACAATTCCTTCAGTTTCCAGCTCCTTTAATCTCTCAGACAGCATCCTATCACTCATATTCGGAATGATATCCGCCATTTCACGAAAACGCTTCGGCCCCGCCAACAGCGATTGGATAATTAAGCCCGTCCATTTCTTGCTAAGAAGCGTAAAGGCAGACTCAAATTTCGGACATAACGCTGAATTGTGTTCCATATGCCTTCACCTCCATTTCATTATAAAATAGCTTCTTATAAAAAGTAAGTAGGAGTATATGATAAATTATATCCAAAATAAGCTGTTTTTTACAAAAACAAAAAAAATTATCTTCCATTTTTACATTGACTAAAAGATACTACGGTTTGAAGGGAAGCCAGCTTCTCAGGCCATGCATCCACCGACCGTATTACTTCTTATACCATCCTAAGCCAATCGTTCCCTCGCCTAAATGAGTACCAATCACAGCTCCAAAATAGCCTACACCCACTTCAACATGCGGATAGGCTTCCCTTAGCTGCTGCGCAAATTCCTGTGCCTCTTCCTCTCGGTTGGCGTGAATCACAACGGCCTCCATCGGCAAACCTTGACGGGCATCCTCGTCAAACAATTCTATCACTCGCTTTAGTGCTTTTTTACGTGTCCGGATCTTTTCCAGCGGTACAATCACTTTATTTTCGAAGTGCAGTAACGGTTTGACTTGAAGCAAACTCCCGATGAATGCTTGTGCACTGCTTAAACGTCCTCCCCGCTGCAGGTGGTTTAAATCATCCACAACAAAAAGCGCATTAGCTGATTGTTTTATCTCGTCCATACGCGGCAAAATTTCCTCCGGCGTCTTGCCTGCTATGGCCATTCGCGCTGCTTCCAATACATAGAACGCTTGGATCGCACAGCTAATTTCTGAATCATATGTATAAATGCGTGCACCGTCCACCATTTGAGCAGCTGCCGTAGCAGTTTGATATGTCCCACTAATCCCGCTTGATAAATGAATGCTGATAATGGCGTCATACTCACGGGACAAATCCTCAAACAACTTAACAAACAAACCGATTGCAGGCTGTGAGGTTTTCGGAAGTGCCGCCTGCTCATTCACCTTTATATAAAATTGATCAGCCTGTAATTCCAGCTCCTCCTGATAAGAAGCATCGCCAAAAATAACATTCAGAGGGATCATCTGAATGTCCAGCTGCCGCCTTATTTCTTCCGGTATGTATGCTGTGCTGTCCGTCACAATCGCGGTTCTCATCATGTTACCATCCTTATAAAGCAAATTTCCCTTCATTCTGTACATTGTACACGAAAATAAGAAAAGCGGACAAGACCTGCCATTTTGGGTCTTGGGAGCTAGACGTCACCCGGAAGGTTATACTTTCTTAATATTGCCAAAAAGAAGTATCTTCCCTGGGCAGCGAAAGATACACATTATAATGATTTATTTTGCAAGTTTCAACAAAAAATATAGAATCCTTCGATATTTTCACTTCATTCGACTGACAAAAAATGAGAAAATGTTTGAAACTCGAAAAGTTCCCTTTTAGAATAAGGCTTATAGGTAATTTTAATGAATAGGGGCGTATAGCATTGTTAGCACAATACTTTACTGTTAAAGGGTACGGAGAACATGAAATTATTATAGAGAAATCCCGCTTTATTTGCTATGTAGGCCGTGCGACTACCGAGGAAGAAGCACAGAGCTTTATTCAAGAAATAAAAAAGAAACATTGGAACGCTAACCACAATTGCTCCGCTTATTTAATCGGGGCGCACGATCAGATTCAAAAAGCAAATGATGACGGTGAGCCGAGCGGTACAGCTGGTGTTCCTATGCTAGAGGTATTAAAAAAGCGCAAACTAAAAGATACCGTTGTTGTCGTTACCCGTTACTTCGGCGGCATTAAGCTCGGGGCTGGCGGCTTAATACGGGCTTACGGCAAAAGTACAAGTGAAGGCTTGAATCATACTGGAATTGTCGAGCGAAAGCTGATGCGCGTCATGCAGACAAAGGTGGACTATACACTGTTGGGGAAGATCGAAAATGAATTGCGCCAGTCTCACTATACAATCAAGGATATTCACTATTTGGAGGATGTTACCTTTGATGCTTACGTAGAGGAAGGCGGAAAGGAAGCATTCCAGGAATGGATCGTAGAACTAACAAATGGTCGCTGCATAATTGCTGAAGGAGACATGCTATACCTTGAACAAGATGTATCGGCTGCTTCAATCTAAGCTTAAAGGAGTTGCCTTATGAAGGATCGTCATCAATATATACAAGAGCGCAAGAGGGTGAAGCGGAGAAGGCGGCGCATAGCTCTTGTAACTATTCTACTCTTAATCATTGGCGGAGTAGGATACGGTGCTTATTCCTACCTTCGTCCGTTCTTATCCTTAGCTAATATTTACAGCGGGTCAGATCGGGAAAAATCAAAGCTTCGGACAGAAGAGGCGGAAATTACAAAAAAACCGTTTAGTATCCTGTTAACAGGTGTTGAGGATTATGCTACAGGCGGAAAGAATGGAAGAACTGACTCGATTATCTTTGCTACCATCAACCCAAAAACAAAGCATGTCACAATCCTAAGTATTCCGCGTGATACACGCGTAAACATCTCAGGGCGTGATAAGCTTGATAAAATTAACGCTGCCCATGCCTACGGCGGCATAGATATGACAATGAACACCGTAGAGGACTTTTTAAACGTTCCAGTCGATCATTATGTTGAAATTGGCTTTGAGGGCTTTAAAAAAATTGTCGACGCTGTAAATGGTGTTACAGTAGACGTTCCATTTGATTTCGTCGAGGGCTCTGATTTAAACCCAAGAAAAGGGATTTCCTTCCACAAAGGATCGCAGCACTTAAACGGGGAAGAAGCGCTCGCCTATGTAAGAATGAGAAAGCATGATCCAATGGGCGACTTCGGCCGCGCACAGCGACAACGACAAGTCTTAGGCGCCCTCGTTGAGAAGCTGAATTCCCCTTCTGTCGTGACAAAGCTAGACGACATTGCCGAAATTATTGGAAAGCATGTAAAAACCGATATCCCAGTTTCTGACGGCTTGGCTTTATATCAAAAATTCTCTGGCTTTAAAGCATCCAGCATTGAAACACTTCGCCTTGACGGTGATGATGACTATATTAACGGAATTTACTACTATATTCCAAAAAAAGAAAGCCAACAGGAAATACACGATAAACTATGGAAAACACTTGACTTGCCACCAGAGAGTTCAAGTTCGAGTTCGAGTTCGAGTTCGAGTTCGAGTTCTTCAGATGACTCTGAATCAAACGAGGAAGAATAAAAAGCTTGGGACACAGCTCCCAAGCTTTTTATTTTTAGAAGTTGAACAAACTGATTTTTACTGCTCCTATAGAGGAGATATACGATCAAGTACTGTCTCAAATAGGCATTACAGCATACTCCAGAGAAGGCTGCATTCTATAGCAATGCTATTCAAGATTGCTTCATTACAAGCTTTCGCAATAGGCTCAGTATTGGCTGCCTTCGCTTGCCAATAAGTCCGACAATTTCAGCAAACAGCTCCACCAGCACTAAAAAGATAATAAATAGCACAACCGCAGAACGGTAATTATCATACGGAAAAAAGAAGGCGAACACGCCTGACAAAGCGCCCACTCCGTACAAAATCAACACGCTCGTGCGGTGGCTGTAGCCTAGCCTCATCAAGCAATGATGAAGATGAAACTTGTCAGGTGCCATAATATTTTGGCGGTTTAACAAGCGCCGAATGACAGCAAAAAACGTATCTGACAATGGAATAGCTAAAATAATAATCGGAACAAGCACGCTTGTTAAAGCAATCCCTTTAAAAAAGCCGACAATGGAAATAAGCGAGACGGAATATCCTAAAAAAAGGGAGCCCACATCCCCCATGAAAATCTTAGCTGGGTGAAAATTAAATACAAGAAAACCTAGGTTGCTTGCCATTAAAATAACGATATAGCCGATGAGGAAATACTGCTGTTGCGCGACTGCGATGGACAGCATAATAGTAAGCGCAATTGTTGATACACCAACGGCTAAGCCATCGAGACCATCAATGAGGTTGATGGAATTGGTAACAAGAATAATCCAAAGAAATGTAATGATATAGCTTGTTACATCCAAATTAATTTCCCCATAAAATGGAAGCATAAACTTATTAATCGAGATGCCAGATGCAATCGGCACAACCGCAGCAGCCATCTGTCCAATTAGCTTATATAAGGCGGGAAGCGTATATATATCATCAAGCAGCCCCGTCGCAATAATAATAATGGACCCTAACAAAATACCGGAAAATCCGGGAAATGAAATCGGCAAAAACAACAGTCCAGCTACAGCGCCCGCTAAAATAGCCAATCCCCCTATGCGCGGCATCACACGCGTATGCACCTTCCGCTCATTCGGCTTGTCTACGATTCCCAAGCGGCATGAAAGCCAAATCACGAAAGGAGTCGCAAAAAAGGCGATAAGAAAACAGAGAATAAATGCCTCCGCATATATAGAAAATGAAAGCATCGTCACACCTACTTTTACAAAAATACGTATCGTTATTTTTCTTCAAACGTCCTGAATTATGCTCCTCTCTTTACGTATAATATCAAAAAAGCACGGATCTGCTCCTCATTGTTAGCGCTATCCTATCAGAAGTGAAAAAAACACCGCTGCTCCATTGGCAGTGGTGTTTTTAGATGTGTATGAAATGAGTACAGTATTACAAAGCGGACGATATTACACCGAAATCTGCCTGCGTAGCACCGGTACACGTCCGATCGAATAATAATCTATCGCATATTGCCTTACCCTCTCCAGCTCAAAACAATTTCGGCCATCAAATATGACAGGCTGCCTCATAAGCTCCACATATTGCTCTAACGGATACTGCTTAATTTCAGCCCACTCTGTCACAAGAAATACAGCATCTGCCTCTGAAATTGCCTCATCAATGCTGCCGACATATTGAATATGAGGTAACAGGAGCTTTGCATTTTCCTTAGCCTGTGGGTCATATGCAACAACATATGCTCCCTCTGTAAGCAGCTGATCAGCAATTACGAGCGAAGGTGCTTCCCGCATATCATCTGTATTTGGCTTAAATGCCAGCCCAAGCATCGCAATCCTTTTTCCACTTAGATCCATCAACTGCTTTGCCTTCTGCACAAGCGAGGTCTGCTGCTTATTGTTTACTTCAATCACTGCCTTTAGCAGCTGAAAATCATGCTTCACATTACCAGCAATTTGGACAAGCGCATCGGTATCCTTTGGAAAACATGAGCCGCCGTAGCCAATGCCCGCCTTCAAAAACTGACTTCCAATCCGCTTATCAAGCCCCATCCCGGCTGCTACATCCTCAATATTGGCATGAAGCTTCTCGCATATATTTGAAATCTCATTAATAAAGCTTATTTTTGTTGCCAGGAACGCATTAGAAGCGTATTTAATCATCTCCGCGCTACGAATATCGGTTTTAAAAATAGGAATTGCGAGCGGTTTGAACAGCTCTTCAAGCACACTCGCTGTCGGCTCATCAGCTGTTCCGATTACAATACGATCTCCCTGAAAAAAGTCATGCACACCTGAGCCCTCCCGCAAAAATTCAGGGTTAGAAGCCATACTAATCGCTACATCTGAGCATAGATGCCGCTCGATGGTTTCCTTTATATAATCATTTGTCCCAACAGGAACCGTGCTTTTTGTTACTACAATCATATCCTGCCTGGCGTACATTCCAATCTCAGCGCATACTTGCGTAATATACGTTAAATTTGCGGACCCATCTGGGTTTGACGGCGTTCCCACCGCAATAAAAACAACCTTTCCCCTCGCATACGCCTCCTGCGCATTTGTTGTAAACGTAAGCAATTCTTGCGCCATTTGCTCCCTCATCAATTCAGCAAGACCAGGTTCGTAAATTGGCACCTCTCCACTTTGCAGACGCGTCACCTTCTCCTTATCAATGTCCAGACAGGTGACGCGATGTCCGATTGTCGCCAGCCCGACTCCCGTCACAAGACCAACATACCCTGTTCCCACAACTGTAATGTGCATCTTACACCTCTCTAAAGGAAGTTATTTTCTTTACTGGATTCTACCACATTTTCTCCGTCCAACTATGTTGCTTGTTTCGCTTTCCTTCTAGAGTATAAGGAACCTTAGCCCAGTACAACAAAACAGAGGATATTTTACCTAATCTTTACACAATCCACTCCTTGGCTGGCGGAGCTGCACCGATATTGCCTTCTCGAAATTGACATCTCCTTAAAGCATAAAGAAAACTCGCCGATTGGTGAGCCCTGCCTTTGGGCGCAGACAGAGGTGTAGCCCTACTTATACTGTGTTCCTAAAATTTCCGACTACGTCGAATTTTTTTCCAGCTGAAAATTTATCCTTTCTTACAGTGCAAAAAACCCTCTTTACACAAGAGGGTTAATATTTTCTATAGGGAATAGGGGGAAAGCAATGTTTTTTCATTAAACAGCTGTTTACTTCGCTGCTTTTAACCGTTCCAATTCTTGTTCTGCCTCAGCCTGCAAAAGGGAATTCCCGCTTGGCTGAAACGGTGCGGCAAGGGCTTGGCTTGCCTTTGTTTTAGCCTCTAGCGCCCAGATACGTTCCTCCATTCGTGAAAAGCCTTGTACCGCACTGTCGGCACCAAAAGACGAAACGGTTGTTTGAATCGCTTGTACTGCTTGTGCCGTATGCGCCCGAGAAGCTAATTCGTGCTGTTTCAGCTTTAATTCCTCATGCTTTTCCTGCAGAGCCTTCACCTTGCTTTGCAAGTCGGCTGTTTGTGCCTGAACTGCTTCATATTGCTGCTTATATGCTAACAGCTTGCGTTCATTTACAATTTTATCCTGCAATGCTAGCTTCGCAACCTCGTCCTCATTGCGCTCGATCGCGAGGTTTGCTTGCTGAAGACGCTTCTCCACAGCAGCCTGCGTTTGGGAGACAAGGGCCTCACATTGCTTTTCTAAGGCTAGCTGATCTACTAAAGCCTGCTGCGCCTTTACAAGCTGCTCCTCCAGATCACGGATATACTGCTTCAACATACTTACTGGATTCTCCGCCTTATCCAGCACCTCATGAACATCCGCAATTGCAATACGTTTCAATCGTTTAAAAATACCCATTGTATTTAACACTCCTTTATTTATCCATTCTGTTTTTCCCATTCATCTAAATAATCAGCTGTATGTGAACCAAAGCCGGAAGCATCCGCCGTAAAAGACGCGGCTGAAGCTTGTCCGTTTCTCGCAATTTTGTAAGTAAAGTACGCGATCGTAAGGATAAACGGAACAAGCAGGATCTTCGGCAGCAAAAGAGCGGCTCCCCACACCATCAAAAGCGCACCTAGCCATCTGCCGAGTTTATTGCCCGTTGACAGCTTCCAGACCACCCAGCCGATTATGAAAAGGCTGGCTTGTACAAGGAAGGAGTCCATACTTAAGCGCCACATATATCCATCATGTCCGAGACCTCTCATCTGGCGGGAACCATCAAAAATTTGCTGCATCGACTCTTTTGCCGGTACATTTGCAAACCAGCCTTGTACATCCGGGATCATGCTCTTCACATGCAATAGCCCTCCCTGTACATCAGGAACGAAGCTCTGAAGATTTGAGAGCCAGCCTTGCACATTAGGGATAAAACCCTGAATGCTCAGAATTGCACCTTGAAGATTGGAAGCTATCCCTCGAAAGCTTGCAGCTACACCCTGCATGCCCAATCCGCCAAGCTGCCGAACGATAGCATAAGCCGCAAACACAACTGCAGCCGCAAAAAGCGCCCAGAGTAACCATTTTCCTTTTTTCATTCTTTCACCTCCTTATTGATAAGCTATCCTCTCTACACTTTGCATTCTAATGAGCAAAAGAGAAAATACAGTGAAAAAGGACCCACTAATTTGTGGGTCCCTCAAAAAAGAAAATTCCTAGCAATAGGAAGTATGAACTTTTATCTAGCTTATTGCCCGTATCCATCCGGATGAGCTTGGTGCCAGTTCCACGCCGTTTCAATCATTTTTTCCAGAGAATACTTTGCCTTCCAACCAAGCTCTTTATAAATCTTCTCTGAAGAGGCAACCAGCTGCGCGGGATCCCCAGCGCGACGCTCTGTATACACAATGCTGGCTTGCTTGTCAGTTACTTTCTCACACACCTCAATGACTTGCTTGACAGAGAAGCCTGTTCCATTGCCCAAATTATAGATTTCGTTTGTTTTTGATCCATTGCGCAGACTTTCCAGCGCTAGAATATGTGCTTCTGCCAAGTCTGTTACATGGATATAATCGCGGATACATGTTCCATCCGATGTAGGATAGTCTGTTCCGAAGACAGAAATCGTTTCCCGCTTCCCTAGCAAATGCTGTAAAACAAGCGGAATTAAATGGGTTTCCGGGCTGTGATCTTCACCAATCTCTCCTGATTCATGCGCACCTGCCGCATTAAAATAACGAAGAATCACATGCTTCATACCGTACGCATCATAGAAGTTTTGCAAAATCTGCTCAATCATAAGCTTGGAACGACCGTACGGATTGATCGGATTCGTTGGATTTGATTCGTCAATCATATTCGTTTCAGGTATACCGTATGTAGCTGCGGTAGAAGAAAAAATGAATTTATCCACTTGATGTTCCATCATCTTTTCAAGCAGCGTTAGTGTTGCGGCAACGTTATTTTTATAATACTTTAACGGATTGCTGACCGATTCGCCAACAAGGCTGCTTGCCGCAAAGTGCATTACCGCTTCAACAGGATATGTTCCAAATACACGATCTAAATCTGTCGGGCTGCTTAAATCTCCTTCAACAAACGCCGCTCTTGTATCAATGCTTTCTGAATGCCCTGTTGAAAGATTATCAAGCACAACAACCTCATGCCCTTTATCTAATAACTGCTTTACTGTATGGCTGCCGATATAACCAGCGCCTCCTACCACCAAAATCATCTGGTTCCCTCCATGTAGTATGCTGTATAGCATTCATTATACAAAAAAGTTCTGTGCCTTAGCTGAATGTTTTCTGAAACATCAGCCAGCTAGACTCCATGCTATAGGTATCCGACAAAAAGCGCAACCTAAATAAGCATTTTTTACAAGACCTCGTTTGATCTCTCATGCTCCTTCAGCTTATGCTTCATAAAGTCTAGGAGCGGGCGTCGCAACTCTTCATTTTGCAAAGCAAATTCGAGAGTCGTTTCTACGAAGCCAAGCTTCTCCCCAACATCATAGCGTCTTCCTTCGAACTCATAGGCAAATACGCGCTGAATACCATTTAAGCTTTCAATCGCATCTGTTAATTGAATCTCGCCGCCAGTGCCAATTTGCTGACGCTCCAGAAACAAGAAGATTTCCGGTGTTAAAATATAGCGCCCGATAATCGCCAAACTCGAAGGCGCAGTTCCTGGACTTGGCTTTTCAACAAATTTACGAACCTGATAGCGGCGGCCTGTTTGCTCAACCGGATCAATAACACCATAACGATGCGTTTCCTCTTCATCCACCTGCATGACGCCAATCACAGAGGAAAATGTTCGCTCGTATTCATCCATCAGCTGTCGCAAGCAGGGCGTCTCCGATTGTACAATGTCATCGCCGAGCAAAATCGCAAATGGCTCGTCACCGACGAAGTTACGCGCACACCAAACCGCATGCCCGAGCCCCTTTGGCTCCTTTTGGCGGATATAGTGGATATTCGCCATTCTGGAGGATGCCTGCACCTTTTCTAGCAAATCATACTTTTCCTTCTCCAACAGATTTTGCTCTAGCTCAAATGCATGATCGAAATGATCTTCAATTGCCCGTTTCCCTTTTCCGGTTACGATAATAATATCCTCAATACCTGAATCAATTGCTTCCTCCACAATATACTGAATAGTCGGCTTTTCAACAATCGGAAGCATTTCCTTTGGCATTGCCTTTGTTGCAGGCAAAAAGCGTGTACCAAGACCAGCTGCTGGGATAATAGCTTTACGAATTTTTTTCAAACATATTCCCTCCTATTCACGATCTATATAAATCTATTCAACTCCAAGGATTGTAAATATTCCATTTCATGATAATTATACCATATTCAGTCTTTTCATACCTGCAGTTGCTGAAACTCCAGGCAGTTTACCATATAAAAATTTCCTGATTTTAAAAAAACAACCTATATCTATGTTTACATTGTTTTTTTACATTGTTACAAGAAGGTAATAAAATTCATAATAAAAAAAGATTGAATTCTAGATTTTTTATGATACGATATGTTATGAGTTGAGGAACGTATATATTAATAGCCTATAAATAGTTTTGTGAAAACCATTTTAAAACTATACTTAAGGGTGGGGTATGAGTGAACTCGCAAATTATTTTTGCGTTTGTAATATCCCTGATCACAGCAGTGATCGCGACCCCTGTTGTTATGAAGCTGGCTTTTAAGATCGGTGCCATCGATAAGCCGAATGCCCGCAAAGTACATCAGCGAATTATGCCTCGCCTTGGAGGATTAGCGATTTTTATCGGGGTTGCAGCAGGATATTTTGCAAGCGGATTGTATCACCAACAAATGACAACGATCATCGTCGGCGCCCTCATTATTGTTGGCATCGGAATTTTAGATGACGTACATGAATTATCAGCAAAGGTTAAACTGATTGGTCAAATTGCCGCTGCCCTTCTCATTGTGAAAAGCGGACTTACCATTGACCATCTTACCATTCCGCTTCTTGACAAATATGAGCTTGGCGTATGGGCATATCCAGTTACAGTAATTTGGATTGTTGCTATCACAAACGCTATTAATCTCATTGACGGACTAGACGGCTTATCCGGAGGCATCTCTTCCATCGCCTTAGCAACAATCGCTACCATGGGATTTTTAGAAGGCAGATTGCTGATTGCCACTCTTGCCATTATTGCATTGGCAAGTACACTAGGATTTTTGTTCTATAACTTCCATCCAGCAAAAATTTTCATGGGGGATACCGGTGCATTATTTCTAGGATACTGCATTGCGATTCTTTCATTGCTGGGCTTATACAAAAGTGTAACGATGTTTAGCTTCATCGTTCCGATTATCATCTTGGGTGTACCAATTTTTGATACTACATTTGCTATTATTCGCAGAATTGTCAACAAAAAGCCGATTTCTGCGCCAGATAAATCACATTTGCATCATCGTTTACTAGCAATGGGATTTTCCCATCGTACAACGGTTTTACTCATTTACACATTTGGGATTTTCTTCAGCTTAATCGCTGTCTTATTTAAAAGCGCAACTGTATGGGTATCTATCATCATTATCTTCGGCTTGATTTTACTCATGGAGATTGTAGCAGAAATTATTGGAATTGTGCACGAGCGATATAGACCGATTTTATCGTTCTTTAAGAAGGTAAAGACACGTCAGCAATCTCGCTATCAGGATATGTAAACGTCATTCCCTTTTGGGAATGGCGTTTTTTTGCTGTTATAGCCCATCAGCCTGCTGCCGTAAAGCCCTTTTCGTATAAAGACTCCTATCTGGAAATTTATACCTTCCTGCAGTGTGAAAAACTGTCTCCTTTATAAGCAGAATAGCTCGATTCCGTTTTTCTGATTTCCATAATCTGCTCGGTTTAGGCAGAATCTATTCGAACACACTAATAATATAACTCCATCATATGCAAGGTGATGAACAATATGAGAAAACAGCTTCTGCTCATTTACTTTCTTTGTGTGAGCATAGTCATCTCGCTTTTCTGCTTTTCGCCATCTGCTAGGGCTTTTCCGTTTGCTTCACCTGTTCATACACACCGAGAGCGACAATCAAGCTTATCGCCTAAACCACTCTCACCAGAGCAATCTCGCTTCGTAAAGGAATGCGTTAACGTCGAAATTCATTATCCTAAAAAAGTTGCCTACCTGACCTTTGATGACGGACCAAACAAATACACACCCCACATTTTAAGTATATTAAAAAAGGAAAAAGCAAAAGCAACCTTCTTTGTCATCGGCAGTCAAGTATCCCGCTACCCACAAACCATGCGCCTCATTCTGCAGCATGGTCACTATCTCGGTCTACATAGCATGTCACACAACGCTGGAAAATTATACAATAGCGATCCTGCAATTTTACTAACAGAGATGGAGCAAGCAAAAAACATTGTTGCGTCTGTCACTGGCGTACAAACACATTTAGTCCGCGTGCCATACGGAAGCAAGCCCTATTTAAAACAGCCCTATCGAGATGCTCTTGCCAACTCCCATTTCAAGCTATGGGATTGGACTGTTGACACAGATGATTGGAAGCAAACACAAACTGCCTCTTCCTTAGTGAAAAATGTAATGAATCAAAGCAGACATAATGTAGAAGTTATTCTAATGCATGACTCTGCTGTAACCGTCAAAGCATTGCCTAACATTATCGCTTTCCTGCGCAACAGCGGCTATGAGCTGCTTCCTTACAGTCCGGACCACCATGTCGAGGTAAACTTCTGGAGTGATGCACGTTTTTGAGCTCTTCGGGCGAAAAACATAAAGAAAATATACTGTCTTAAAGTGTAAGAAAAGCGGACAAGGCTCGAAAGGTTATACTTTCTGATTTTGCGAAAAACACAAAAAAGTCGATTCAATAATCGACTTTTTTGTGCAGGAACGCTCTCGTTCCCTTCTCTCTCCCTGACCTGCTTACTGCTTACACTTGCAAGAACCGCAACAGCCTGTACAATTGCAGGACTTACAATTGCAGCCTGTACAACTACAGGACTTACAACTGCAACCTGTACAACTATAGGACTTACAACTGCAACCTGTACAGCTATAAGACTTACAACCGCAGCATGTACAACTATAGGACTTACAACCGCAGCATGTACAACCACAGCAAGACTCAGTTGGGTTAGGGCAACACGGTAATGAGAGACATCCTACATAGTAACCGAGCGGAACCATTAAATGCTCGAGGTACTTTTTGTAATATGCCAATCCATTCACCTGGTTCACAAAACTTACTAAAAGTTACAATTCAACATTGAACTTACAAGCTTTGCATCTCCTTTCGGAAACGTGTGCCTCACAGGATTCGCACACTAGAGGACCGCTCTCGCTCAGTCAATAAGGGATATTCTTGTTCCTTATTATAGGTGTAACCTATCTCTGTAAAGATAACCGCAACCTTCTTCACGATGTTCCAGTTAAACGGTAATCGTATTATACATCCTGTATCCACAAGCTATCAATTCTTTTGTATAATTCTTCCACTTTTAGTGTTGTTTTGCAACCAGTCTTCACCTCCTTTTGAAATCATATTTCATCATTTTTGCGAACTTCCAGCAGCTTATTTGCAGCTGTTGTAACCTCCTACTATAGTAAATGAGCGCTTGTCCGAAAGGGTGAATTCTTTTTTTATATAATTTTTTCACCTATTGTATATCTCTGCAATCATGTTAAAAACTTCATAAATATGTCGTGTCTTCTAATAAAGAAAACTCGACGATTGGCGAGCCCCGCTCTTGGGCGAAGACAGAAGCGTAGTTGCACTTATACTTTATTCCTAAAATTTCTCACTATGTCGAATTGGCATCCAGTTAGAAATTTATACTTTCTGAAAGTGTGGAAAATCAATAAAAAAACAGACTCAACGCAAAAGCCGGATGTCCTGAGACATCCGGCTTTTATTACAGCAGTTTATCATTACCGTTCTACTGCTTCATGCTTTCTCTTAATATGTTTTATCTTATTCCTTTACTCCCGCAAACCGCTTCGCCATTCCAATCATGCTTCGCAGGTCCTCAATTGGAATCTGTCCAGGAGCCGAGCTGTTCGCGCCAACCGCAAAGGTCATCACCGATCCGTACATCCAGCCCATCACTCTGCTCATTGAACCAAGCGCACCCATCGAAATCGTAAGAACAGGAATCGTTAGCATGTCTACTGCCTCTCTTGTTACCTCTAATAAAGTAAGCACATCCTGTTTGTCTACAGGCATAACAGATGCCTTGGCTACATCAGCACCGTAAAACTCCGCCAAAAGAATTTGCTTTAAAATCTCTGGCTTTTTAGGTGTACATCCGAAATTATGGTAAGACATGACAAGCGCCTTCCCATACTCTCTAGAAACCTCACGAACACGCTGAATATTGCTCGGTTCATTCGAAAGCTCATAATCAACCATAGCTATAAAACGACTTTTGCATAATTCACTAATCAGCTCAACCTTGTCCTCTTCTGATAAAGAGATTGACTCACCGCCTTCTCGATCAGAACGAATGGTAAACAAGATTGGAATACCATCGCTGTTTTCATAAATCGCTTGAGCTGCCGCTAGGACTTCATTAAAATCAGCAATATTTTCATAAAAATCAACGCGCCATTCAATTACATCTGGCTTTTTCGAGACAATACTTGTTAACTCACCAATCAGCTCATCTGTATTCCTTCCTATCAACGGCGTACATATATACGGAAGCTTTTCCTCATTAAACCATCTGCTCTTCATAATTCTCCCTCACGGCTCTAGATGCATTTGGCATCATTTTTTACCTTCATTATGGCATACCTTCGTATACCATGTATAGAGTATTCTGTATTTATCCACCTCTTCTTAGTACGCAACAAAGCTTATCGGAATAGTCCCGCGGTCAGCTTTCTTCGTGAAAGTAACCCATTTTGGAAGATATTAAAATAGCCGCATCTTTAACAATTTTTTGGTAATTTTCTATGTTTTCTTGAGAAAATCTACTCGTTGGTCCCGAAATTGATAGGGACGCCTTGACCACTCCATCTAGATTAAAAATCGGTGCTGAAACAGCGGAAGATCCAATTTCTTCTTCATCAATACTACTACAGGAGTATGTTGTTTTTATTTCGTTCAATTCATTTATTAACTCTGCTCTCGGATTGACTGCAGTTTCTAAAACCGTTTTGATAAATTCGTCATCCTGAAAAGCAAGAATTGCTTTTCCTCCAGCCCCCGCCCATAAAGGGTGCTTTGCTCCAATTTTTATGCTATGACTGATAGTATTAAGTCCTAGAGATTGCTCAATACAGACTCTATGAGTACCATCCAAAATGTGTAAGTTAATGGTTTCCTTTGTTTCATCCCGTAATTGATCCATAATAGGCTTTGCAACAGTTTTTAACTCAATGGATTTACCAGCTATATGGCCCAAATAATAAATGGTTTTACCGAGCTTATATTTAAGCGTTGATAAATTCTTTTCTACATACCCGTTCTGCTCTAAGGTTGCCAAAAGCCTAGTTGTTGTAGATTTAGCTAATCCTATCTTTTCCGAAATTTGCGTAAGATTTAATTCAGATTGCGCTTCACTAAAGCAAGCCAGAATATCCAATGCTCTTTGAACGGTTCGTATTCCTTGCCCTCCATTTTCTTTTTCAGCCGGCATCTTTTCATCATCCTTTTATAGTTAATAAAATGGTTTATTGATCAAAATAGATTCCACTGGATGGAATTCATTTACATCCTACACTGAATTTACTTTGCAATCAAGCTTTTTAGGTGTCATCCTCTCTTATCAGGAAAACAATCATAAGTTCAAATTGCGTTACGGAACTTATTTAATTTTTCGATGCTATGGTCTATGTAAGACGTATATTGTTGTTATAGATAAATATTTAGATAGATTCATGAAGGGGTCATAAGGAATTTCGGGAGTTATAGTGCCAAATTTGCAGGATACGATTTAACAATCGAGGGTTAAAGTGGTTAAATTAAGAAAAAAACTCGTCGAATAGTCTTCCATTTGAAAATCTATATTTTCCTCCAGTGTAAAAAATGATACCAAACAGCCAAGGCTAAAAAAATCCTTGGCTGCTTGGGATCTCATAATGCACTGAAATAAGAGGCACTCATATTTCCTTCTAAATCTATTGTCAGAGATAGATATGTTCTATTATCCCAATCTATTTAACTTCCTAGCTTCTCTTGAACCTTTGGTTTAGCATGCAGTTGTGAACATGGACCAGCTTGAAGCATATAGCTTCCCCCGTCATGGCCAATAGTTTGCTTTACGTCCTTTGCTACGTCAATAAGAGCCGTGAGATCAATCCCTGTCCCAACTCCCATCTCTTCTAATGCATGAACAACGTCTTCTGTGGCAATGTTTCCAGTTGCATTAGGTGCATATGGACAGCCGCCCAATCCAGCAATTGAACTGTCAAAGTGGACAACTCCTTGCTGCAAGGCTGCTATAACATTTGCAAGGGCCATTCCTCTTGTATTATGCAGATGCATAGAAAACGTCATGCTTGGAAAACCTGCTTTTAATTGCCCTAACATATCGTACACCTGCTTAGGATTGGCCATTCCCGTTGTATCAGCCAATGAGATTTCGTCGATTCCCATCGTAGTGTAACGTTCAACGATGGCAGCGATCCGCTCCACTGGTACCTTCCCCTCGTACGGACAGCCAAAAGCTACAGAAATTGAACCGCCGACTTTAACTCCATGCTTTTCTGCCAGTTCAATAATTGGATAAAAGCCATTTTGCGCTTCCTCCACGAGGCAGTTTGCATTGGATAAACTATGAGAATCTGTTGCAGAAAGCATGAGCTTTAGCTTCTTAATCCCTGCATCAATGGCACGCTGTGTACCTTTCACGTTAGGGACTAGTGCACGGAATTTAATATTGGTTAAATCTTGAACGCTTTTAACAACTTCTTCGGCATCCTTTAATTGCGGGATTGCCCTTGGATGCACAAAGGATGTAATTTCCATCGATTGAATGCCTGTTTTTGCTAATTCGCGGATAATTCGAATTTTTTGCTCCGTCGGAATCCATTCCATTTCCGCTTGAAACCCATCACGTGGCGCGACCTCACAAATTGTAACCTTAGGAGGCAGTACCATCTCCTGTAATCTACTCATCTTAAATAACCCCCTTCTCTTTCAGTACAGCCAATTCTTCTGCCGATAACCCCAGTTTTCCGCCTAAAATTTCTTCATTATGCTCCCCTAATTCCGGCGCGCGGTGGCGAATAGCTCCTGGCGTGCTCGAAAACTTCGGAACAACCCCAGGCACTTTAATGGTTCCTAAACGCGGATGTTCCACCTCGACGATGTTTTCCCTCGCCTGGTAATGAGGATCGTTAAAAATATCTTCAATTGTGTAAATCGGGCTGACTGGCACACCGAATAAGTCTAATTTCTCCTGTAGTTCCTTTTGTGTATATTGACGAATCCAATTGATTACGATTTCCTGCACCTCATGGTCATTCTTTAAACGTTCAGAATTCGTGTGATAACGAGGATCTGTCAGCATATCTGTTCGTTCCATCGCTTCTGCCAAGCGGTTAAAGGTGGAATCTGTACTGCAAACAAGAACAACAAACTTGCCATCCTTCGTCTCATATGTGCCAGCTGGACTTGAATGGCCTGCTAAGCCTGGACTTCTTTCTCTCACCTTGCCATTTTGGTCATACTCAGCAACTAGGAACTCTAGCATACGGAAGAGGGATTCATACAGACCCATTTCCACTACTTGTCCTTCTGATTCGCCATTTGCCTCACGGTTATAGAGAGCGCTTACAGCAGCGAACGCCGCATATACACCTGTAATATAGTCAAGCAGAGAGTATGAAGGACTAACAGGAGGGCGATCAGGATAGCCCTGGATTGCTGTATGTCCGCTAAATGCCGTGCCCGGAGTCCCGAAGCCGGCTTTTTCTCGATATGGGCCTGTTTGTCCGTATCCGGAAACACGCACCATAATCAAGCGAGGATTGACTTTTTTCAGCTCTTCATAGCCTAAATTCCACTTTTCTAATGTACCTGGACGAAAATTCTCAATAAGAAGGTCTACCTGACTAATTAATTTTTTAAAGATTTCTCGCCCCTCATCTGTACGAATATCTAACGTAACCGACTTCTTATTGCGCGCTAACCCCGGCCATCTCAAAGGCTCTGTTCCCTTCCATGGTCCGACCGTCCGGAGTGTGTCCCCTTTTCCAGGCAGCTCCACCTTGGTCACTTCCGCTCCTAAATCTGCTAATAAGGTTGCCCCGAAAGGAGCAGCGATCATTGTTGAGATATCTAAGATTTGAACACCTGTTAAAGGTCCGTAATTTTGTTTAAACATTGTTTTCCCCTCCTATAAAACTAGTTCTCTTCTTTTTTTTAATAATTCCTCAAGACATGATCCCGAATATGTTGAAGGTGAATAAGAGTAGCTTTAACAGCCTCTGAAGCATTACGATCTTTTACTGCCGCTAAAATAGCTCGATGCTCTGCTAAAGATTGAAGGTAACGTTCTTGTGAACGTAACGTTTGCTTTCGAACCTGGCGGCTCATATTTAATTTCGTTTCCATCATCGAGACAAACACAAAGTTTTGCGTAGCTTCCGCTAAAGCTAAATGAAAACTGCTGTCTGCTTCAACCATTTCATCGGGTTGTTTTAGTTTTTCTTCCATTTTCAATAAGACCTGTTCCATCTTTTCGATGTTTTCTTCGGTAGCTCTTTGACTGGCTAATTCTGCAATTTTTGGTTCAAGCGTCTCTCTTGCCTCCAAAAAGTAAATGATGGCCGTCTTTTCAAGCATGTCTACTGTATTAAAACGATACTCCAACGTCATATTCTGGTCGGCCTGCTGAATAAATCTTCCTCCTCCAGGCTTTGAAACGATGAGCCCTTCTGCCTCTAACACTCGGCATGCTTCCCGTAATGAGGTGCGGCTGCATCCTAAAGTTTGGGCCAGCTCACGCTCACCTGGTAAACGATCACCTGGTTTTAACTTCCCGCCCTCTATTAATTGTCTAATTTGCACCACTATTTTTTCGTATATTCTTTCGTTACGTACGCCTAAAAACATTTCACTATTCATAAGCAGACCTCCTACCCAACTGGTCTATTGGACTATTGGTTAGTCCGGTTAATTTGAAGTATAGTCAGATAAATCTGAACCGTCAAGATATTTATTTACTTTTTTACTAAATGAATTTTGCTTATACCTGCTTTAACATATCGAGAGAAACGAAAAAGAGAAGTCTAATATTTTTAAAGAAAACTCGCTGATTGGCGAGCCCTGCCCTTGGGCGAAGACAGAGGCGTAGTTGCACTTACACTGTATTCCTAACATTTCCGACTATGTCGAATTCACTTCTAGCTGGAAATTTATATTTTTCTACAGTGTAAAGAAAACTCGCTGATTGGCGAGCCCTGCCCTTGGGCGAAGACAGAGGCGTAGTTGCACTTACACTGTATTCCTAGCATTTCCGACTACATCGAACTCACTTCTAGCTGGAAATTTATTTTTCCTACAGTGTAAAGAAAACTCGCTGATTAGCGAGCCCTGCCCTTGGGCGAAGACAGAGGCGTAGTTGCACTTACACTGTATTCCTAACATTTCCGACTACATCGAACTCACTTCTAGCTGGAAATTTATATTTTCCTACAGTGTAAAGAAAACTTGCCGATTGGTGAGCCCTGCCCCTGGGCGAAGACAGAGGCGTAGTTGCACTTACACTGTATTCCTAACATTTCCGACTACATCGAATTCATTTCTAGCTGGAAATTTATGTTTTCCTACAGTGTAAAGAAAACTTGCCGATTGACGAGCCCTGCCCCTGGGCGAAGACAGGGGCTAGTTGCATTTATACTTGATTCCTAACATTTCTCACTACGTCGACTGTCTTCTAGCCAGAAATTGATACTTTTCTTAAAGTGTAAAAAAACCTTTGATTTTCATCTAATATTCTGATAATATCAACATGAAATCAATTGGGCTAACCAGTAGTCCAAAAATCTTTTTAAACGTGATGGGTATCTTATAAGTTCTGCAAAAGCGATAGCAAAAAAAAATACCGAATATTATGAGGAGGTATGGCCAAATGGCGATTGAGAAAGTAAATAAGAACAATCCATGGGCAAAGTTTCATGGCCCTAATCTTGGCTATGTGATCGAGCAATACGAGCAATACGTAAATGGGACCGACTCCGTTGATCCGGAATTAACGGAGCTTTTTGTAAAGTGGGGCTCTCCTTTATCCTTTGAAGCAAGCCCATTCCAAGAAAACATCGAAAGCTCAGCTTCTGTGCTTAGCAATGCAGCAGATACGGAAAAAATAATAAAAACAGTAAAGCTGCTTGATGACATTCGCTCATACGGACATTTATCAGCTCACATGAATCCGCTCGAGAAACAGGATATTAATCACTCTTTGCTAATTCCCGAAAAATATGGTTTAAGCAAGGATGATTTGCAAACAATTCCTGCTAAATTGGTATGGAAGGACGCACCAGAGAACATTCAAACCGCATTCGATGCGCTAAACCAGTTACAAGAAATGTACATGGGCTCTTTAGCTTATGAGTTCGCCCACGTCCATCATATAGAAGAACGAACATGGTTACATCAGATAGTAGAAAATGGCTCTTTAAGTCGGGCACTATCAAAAGCAGAACGAAGCAATCTGCTGAAGCAGCTGACAGAGGTCGAAGGGTTTGAACAGTTTTTACATAAAACCTTTGTCGGTCAGAAGCGATTTTCCATTGAAGGAGTCGACATGCTTGTACCAATGCTTGATGAAATGATTCGTGAAGGAGTCGAAGCTGGAGTACACAATGTGTTGATTGGCATGGCCCACCGGGGACGCTTAAGTGTGCTGGCACATGTGTTAGAAAAACCATACAGTAAGATTTTCTCTGAATTTCAACACGCTTCCACCAAACAACAAGATCCATCCGGCAAGCCTGTTAACATCAGTGAGGGCTGGACAGGAGATGTGAAATATCACTTAGGGCGCGACCGATTGATCGACGGTTCCTCTGCGATTCGCACCCGGATTACCTTAGCCAATAATCCGAGCCATCTTGAATTTGTCGATCCGGTGGTCGAAGGATTTGCAAGAGCAGCCCAGGAGGAACGACATAAAGCCGGTTGCCCTGAACAGGATATTATGAAAGCGTTCTCTATTTTAATCCATGGTGACGCTGCCTTTCCTGGCCAGGGAATTGTAGCGGAAACCTTGAATTTGAGCAAATTAAAAGGCTATCAAACCGGAGGAACGATCCATATCATTGTGAACAACATGGTCGGCTTTACGACAGATAGCCACGATTCCCGTTCTACGAGATATGCGAGTGATCTGGCAAAGGGATTTGAAATTCCGATTGTGCATGTGAATGCAGATGATCCAGAAGCATGCCTGGCTGCTGCCTATCTTGCGTACCAATATCGTGTCCGTTTTAAAAAGGATTTTTTGATTGACTTAGTAGGCTATCGACGCTTTGGCCACAATGAGATGGATGATCCAGCGGTTACGCAGCCACAGGTGTACAAGAAAATCGTAAAGCATCCAACTGTCCGGGCCTTGTATGCCGATCAATTACAAACAAAGGGCATTCTCAGCGAGGAAGACGTAGCACAAATTCAGCGCAGCGTGCAAGAAATATTGCAGGCTGAGTACGACAAGGTTGCAGAGAAAAAGCAGGCTACAACCGCTGAAGTAAAGGTACCAGAAATTATTGCCAATGGAATTCCAAGTATAGAAACGGGCGTGCCGCTCGATACTCTTCGTGAGTTAAATCGTGAATTGCTGAAGTGGCCAGAAGGATTTAATGTTTATCCAAAATTAAAGCGCATTCTTGAGCGCCGTGAAACCGCGTTAGCGGAAAATGGCAAAGTGGAATGGGCAGTAGCGGAAGCCTTGGCATTCGCGACAATGCTAAAAGAAGGCACACCAATTCGCCTAACCGGTCAAGATTCGGAACGTGGAACATTTGCGCAACGTCACATTGTCTTGCATGACACCGAGACGAATGAGACCTTTTCACCATTGCACCGTCTGCCGCAAGCCCGCGCTTCATTTGCGGTTCATAATAGTCCGCTGTCAGAAGCAGCTGTTGTTGGCTTTGAATACGGTTATAATGTCTTCGCTCCTGAAACACTCGTGATGTGGGAAGCGCAGTATGGTGATTTTGCCAATACCGCCCAAGCGCTCTTTGACCAATTTGTTTCAGCGGCAAGAGCGAAATGGGGTCAAAAATCAGGCCTTGTTCTCCTATTGCCTCACGGTTATGAAGGACAAGGTCCAGAACACTCAAGCGCCCGTCCAGAACGCTTTTTACAGCTGGCAGCTGAAAATAACTGGACAGTCGCGAACTTAACGAGTGCGGCCCAATATTTTCATATTTTACGTCGTCAGGCGTCAATTTTAGGAACAGAGTATGTGCGGCCGCTAGTCATCATGACACCAAAAAGTCTGTTGCGTCATCCACTGACCGCTTCTGTTGGCACAGAGCTTAGCGAAGGACATTTCCAAACAGCAGTGGAACAGCCACAGCTTGGCGGAAAGGTCGACAAAGTAAAGCGTTTAGTATTAACAACAGGAAAAATGGCCATCGATTTGGCAACGGAGATCGAATCGGGTAAGGAAAATCGAAATTTGGATGAGATACACATCGTTCGGATCGAACAGTTATATCCATTTCCGAAGCAAAAGGTAGAGGCTATTATGCAACGTTATCCTAATCTAGAAGAGATGATTTGGGTGCAGGAAGAGCCGAAAAATATGGGAGCATGGCACTATATCGCTCCACTTCTCCTGGAACTAGCTTCCGGAAGCCTAAAGGTGGACTATATTGGACGGCCGGAACGTTCAAGCCCTTCAGGCGGTGACCCAGCTGTTCATAAAAAAGAACAAGAACGGATTGTCCAGCAAGCATTGAGAATTGAAGATCCAGCAGATAGTCAGAAGCAAGAAAAAGTGTTAGTGACAAGCTGACAATGGCAATCAGCGAAACGCTCAGTTAAAAGGTTTCTTTAAAGTAGAAAGACTCAAAAAACAGGAGGGTGCAACACATGATTGAAATTAAAGTGCCAGAGCTTGCAGAATCTATTACAGAGGGAACTATTTCAAGCTGGCTTATCAAGGTTGGAGACAGAGTAAACAAAGGGGAAAGTGTCGTTGAGCTTGAAACAGATAAAGTAAATATTGAAGTAAACGCAGATGATGCCGGAGTATTAACACAGCTATTAAAACAGCCTGGTGACATCGTAGAGGTTGGAGATGTTATTGCTATTTTAGAAGAAAATGCAGATGTCAGCGCACCTGCTGCCGAGCCTGTCGCCCAACAAGCTCCTGCCCCAAGCGCACCTGCTGCGCCAGTTCATAATCAAGCTGTACATCGCTTTCCAAGCACAGGTCAGCCTGTTGCTTCACCGGCAGCTAGAAAGCTAGCACGTGAAACAGGAATTGATTTAAATGACGTACGAAGCGCTGATCCACTGGGCAGAATTAGAACGTCTGATGTGAAGGCAGCAATCTCTCCAGCTCCTGCGGCAGAAGCACCAAAAACAGAAAAACCTGCTCAAAAGCCTGCAGCTGCACAGATGGAAACAGAGTTTGCAAAGCCGGTAGAACGTGTGAAAATGTCCCGCCGCCGCCAAACCATTGCCAAGCGTCTTGTGGAAGTGCAGCATACAGCAGCGATGCTAACTACATTTAATGAAGTAGATATGTCTGCAGTAATGAAACTGCGTGCAAAACGTAAGGATGCATTCTTTGAAAAGCATGGTGTCCGCCTTGGCTTCATGTCATTCTTTACAAAAGCTGTAGTAGCAGCACTTAAGAAGTACCCGCTGCTCAATGCAGAAATTCAAGCTGATGAAATTATCGTAAAGAAATTTTATGATATCGGCATCGCAGTGGCAGCACCAGAAGGATTAGTGGTACCAGTTGTACGCGATGCAAACCAAAAAAACTTTGCTGAAATCGAAGGTGAAATTAGCCAGCTCGGCAAAAAAGCACGTGATAATGCTCTTACCTTGAAAGAGCTGCAAGGAGGCACATTTACGATCACAAATGGCGGCGTTTTCGGTTCCTTAATGTCAACACCGATCTTAAACAGCCCGCAGGTTGGAATTCTCGGGATGCATAAGATCCAAACAAGACCAATCGCAATTGATGAGGAGCGGATCGAAAACCGGCCAATGATGTACATTGCTCTTTCTTATGACCACCGCATTGTTGACGGAAAAGAAGCAGTCAGCTTCCTAGCTACCGTAAAAGAATTATTAGAAAACCCTGAATCCTTATTATTAGAAGGATAATAACTTTATATAGTGCTAGTGTAAAGAAAGGGCAGGTTTCCAAAAAAGGAAACCTGCCCTAATTAAAAATGATCCATGAACTACCTGTTCGACACGTCATCCTCGTTAACAGAAGCGTCCAAATTGAATGCAACTAATTGGTTTATTAGTTCATGTTGTTTGTTATTCACCTTAGTATATCGACAAAAAGTATCTGCTTTATGGTCAAACATTGTGTCGCATCCTGTTTGTATAGCGTTAGGATATATAGCCAGTTTATCATACCTTACTTTCATACACATGGAGGATTAAACAATGAAGCAATTCATAAATATGCGTTATCCAGTGGAATTATTAAGACGTATTGATGATTTTAAGGAAAAGAATGATTTTACAACTCGTACACAAGCTATTATTTATCTTATTCAATTCTCGCTTAAGAAATTGGAAAAATCAGATGTAAAATAATTATTTTTCTCGAAAGTAATTCATCCCTGTTTATTTATAGTTTTTTGTAGAGCTGCAGCAGGGATGAATCCATCGTGTAATCCAAAGGAGGGAACATAAGAAAATTGAAAAAGAAATGGATCGGCTCATTGATTTGTATGATTCTCCTTGTGGCCTTCATCAGCTTTATCGTTCGCTTTCTTAAAGAAGATGACAGGCCTAAAGTGGTTGTGGTGTTAAAAACCTTAGATAAAGAATATTGGAGAATCTTTAAAGCAGGTACAGAAAAGGCGTTTCATGATTTTGATATAGATGGTAAAGTAGTAGCTCCAGATTCCGCATACCCAATTACAAAGCAATTAAATATGTTAAAAGCTGTTGTGAAGGAAAACCCAGATGCATTAATCGTTACTCCATCTAATCCATCTCTTACCATTCCTGTATTGGAAGAATTTAAGCAAAAACACATTCCAGTGCTGCTTGCAGATACGGATTTCAAGTGGACGGACAAAACCGCTTATATAGGAACAGATAATCTTGAATTAGGAAAAACAGCAGGCGCACTGTTAGGTTCGATGTTACAACCTGGGGACCAAGTGGCCCTTATTGGCGGAAATTCAGACGAGCCCGTCTTCAATGATCGAATCAAAGGGGCGAAACAGACTTTAGCGGATGCTGGAATCGAAATTGCCGCAGAGCAGTCAGGGTATGACGATACGGGCCACGTAAAATCAGTGATGGAAAACATATTACAGACTTATCCTGATATCAAGGGCGTAATTGCTGTTAATGATCTAATAGCTCTAGATGCCTTAAAAACCATAGAGAAACAAGGGACAAAAATTCCTGTTATCGGGGCTGATGGCATTACTGAAATGGTTAAGTATATTGAAAAGGGAAATGTAGATGCTACCGTAGCGCAGAATCCTTACGATATGGGTTATTTAAGCGTTAAACAAGCGCTGAAAGCAATTAAGGGAGAAGCTGTCGAGAAAAGAATTGATAGCGGGATTGATCTGATAACTCAGGATAATGCAAAAGATAAATTAGATTTTTTGGCAAACGCAGTGAATTTGCGATAATGATTTTTTTAAGACTTTAGGGGCTTTTGGTCACCCTTTTTCCAAAGCCCCTTGTTTATTTCATAAAAATTTTACTAGGCTGTTGAAAACAGACTCTATCATTTGTGCTGGGCGTGGCAAATCCGGGAAGAAAAGCAGAAGGATGGCCAGTACCCATTCCATCGCTACCAATATGACAAAGATTGACTTCTCCTTTTTCTGGTTCGGGTTCATTCTAGGCCATTCATACAGAAACATAAGAGCAACCACTAGTGTTACACCTATAACAAAAAACCATTTCAATTTTCTTCACCTCACTGTTGAGCACTTCCCATACCAGTTCTAAGAATATGAGCCTTGATATCAAACGTCACCTCAACCTCAGGGAATTGCTCCTTCCAGTCATCCTTCATTTCAGTCCATTTGTGGGGATATTTTTGCTCAAAGGCGTGTGCGAAGCCGAAAATATCGGCTTTCATTTCTTTTTGCACTTGATCTATCGTTTTTGTTAAACGTGCCTTTATCTTTTTATCTACCGCTCTCTCCAACACCTTCCCATTTTTCGGATCCTCCAGCTTCAAACTACTTTCGTTTAAAATCACTTCAGCCTCCATTACCGCTTTAACAGTCAGCTCCAATTTTCCATCCTTGATTTTCGGGTTAAGCTTCGTGTACGCCTGAATGATATGCATTGAAATATATCCATTTACCTCTTTGGGATTCACTGTAATGTTGGCGTCCTCAATTTCGTTTCTTATCCAAAGCACCCCCCTCGTTACTTCATCATTAAGAGAGCCGACCATTTTGTCCTGCTTAAAAACAGCGGTACGATTAATATACGCAATGGTTTGTAAGGAATTTTGGCCCTTTTCTGCTGATAATCGATCAATCATCGGAAGAGCTGCTGCATCTTTTTTCAACATTTGCAGTAACTCAATTAATGTCACGTGCATCAGGACCTTAGATGCAGCCAATTCCCGCAGCACTTCAGATGAGCTTTTTTCAAGAGGAGGATGCAGGACTAGCACATCCTTTGCACTTCCCTTTGCGACAAACACATAAGCTCTGAGTCGAGGCTCCGAATACCGGATAAAGAAATCGATTTGATCACGGATCCCCTCTTTCGCCAATTTCTCACCAATCACAATCACTTCTGAATGACCCCAAAAGACCTTTCGTGGAATTTTTTCTTTCAGGTCCTCGAGAGCCTCTGCGATAGTGACTCCCTGTCCAGTTCTGATCATAGTTGAACCTCCGCCTCCACCGCCTCCGCCACTGCTTTCTTGATTAAGCTGTGCTGCAGGAATAGCAATTTCAACGGTCACTTCGATTACATTGTCTTTCTTTTTATCTAATCCAATTCCCCTGATAAGGGCGATATCATTTAGTTCTGTTCGATCCCAACAACCGCTAAGAAGCAGCATACTTGTACAAGCGAAAATCAACAGGAGGATTCTCATCCGTTTGCTTCCTCCTTATTTTGCTGCTTCCCTTTTCGTATGTAAGCAACAAGCAGGAGAAATAACGGGATAGCCGTTTGCATAACTGGGTCCATAAAATGGGCAATCTGATTATGACTAGTTAATACCCATTTATTGGGTACTTGCCAGATCGACATCAGAATCATTAGAAAGCCGACCGGAAAGACAATTGGACGATAGTCTGACAGGTTTAGCCACTGAGCAAGTCCCAATACCAATGCATAATAAATGACGCCAATTTTCATAAACGCCCCCGCAATCCAACATGCCATGACGAGAGATTCAAGATGGGAAAGGAAATCAGCAATACTAATATATGTAACAGCAGCCATTAACGGAGCCTCAAAATTTCCCGTGGACTCTCCAAACACCAAAAGAGTAATGAGGTTTGTCACTACCATCGTCAGCACTACGGCAAATAACGAAATCACCGCCCATTTCCTTCCCTTTGTTCGGTCCGTTACCATAGGGAGAAAAAAGGAGATGTAAAAAAATTGACAAAACCAAATATTCAGGAAGATAGTTGCCCTTATCGATGGCATAATTCCGTTTCCCATGATGGGAAATACATGTTTCATTTCTAAATCTGGAAGCAGAAGGATTACGATGAGGATAAGGGCCACTAGTAAAATGGGCACAATCATTTCCGCCAGCCTTCCCAGTACCTCCAGCCCCCCTCTTATCGCAAAAGCACAAGTCATGATCATACTTGCTAGAATGACAACTTTCGGGGTTTTGGGAAGAAAGTTACCCATCATAAACTCCCCATATTGAAAGATAACATAGCTGCTTGAGTGTAAGTAAAACAGCAAAAGGATTCCCCCGAGGATCTTTCCTAAAACGGGCCCTAAAATATTACAGCTGTATTGGATAACAGTCTCTTTTGGATAGAATCGGTGCAAACGGTACGCTATAAATATCGTCAATGCCCCCGTAACAGAGGCTAAAATAGGGGGAATCCAGAGATCGCGTCCTGCATATTCAAACATAGAAGCTGGCAAAAAAAGAATCCCAGTTGCGATGATCGTAGGATAAATCATCAGCCCCATTTGTAACGAAGATATTTTTCCTTTCTCCATCAGTCTGTTTCCCCCCCATTTTTAGGGCCTGGTTTTTGCTGAGGTGCTTGACGGTATTGATTGTATTTCCCTGTTAAATGCGGGCGTGTGTTTAATGCCCACCAAGGGGCTCTTATGAGTACATCCTTCATATCTCTTCCTTTCATCGGAGCCATTGGGGAAAGGTATGGAACACCGAAGGAACGTAAGGTGCATAAGTGGATGAGAATGTTGATAAGGCCTAGCATCACTCCGAGTAATCCCAGTATACCCGCCATAAATATCATCGGAAAGCGCAACAACCTTATAGAGGCTCCAAAGTTGTAGCGGGGAATAGTAAAAGAAGCGATTCCCGTAAGAGCGACCACCATAACCATTGGAGCTGAAACTAAACCTGCCTCAATGGCTGCCTGACCAATTACTAAGGCCCCTACAATACTAACGGCAGCCCCCACCTGCTTCGGCAGCCTGACTCCAGCCTCACGTAAAGCTTCAAAGGTAACCTCCATTAATAACGCTTCTACGAACGCCGGAAAAGGGACATTTTCCCGAGAAGCTGCCATACTAAGGATCAGCTTCGTAGGTACCATCTCCTGGTGGTAGCTTAAAACCGCTACATAGATTGAAGGAAGGAAAAGGGCTAGCAGCATAAGTAAATAGCGTAACCAGCGGATTACTGAACCTAACGTAAAATGTTGGTAATAATCTTCACTAGCTTGAAGCAATGCATAAAGAGTCGTGGGCGCAATCAATGCAAAAGGACTGCCATCGACAAGAATAACAACACGGCCCTCCAGCAAATTGGCAACAGCTGTATCAGGTCGTTCGGTACTCATAATCTGGGGAAATATAGAAAACGGATTATCCTGTATCATTTCTTCCACATACCCGCTGTCGACTATTCCATCGATGTCGATTCGCTGCAGACGATTTGTCACCTCTTCGATCAGGGTTGTATCTGCAATTCCTTCCACATAGGAAATGATAATATCCGTTTCGGTATATCGCCCAATTTTTATGGATTTCATTTTTAATTGAGGACTTTTGATCCTTCTTCGCAGCAGTGATGTATTCACTCCTAGTGTTTCGATAAATCCTTCACGCGGTCCTTTTACAACCGATTCCGAAGTGGGTTCCTCAATCGAACGCTTCTCCCATTGAGCCAGTCCTAAGGCCGCCCCCTGACCTTCTCCATCAATTAATATGACTGGATTGCCTCTAGATATTTGTCCGATACAATCATCCAAGGTTTTCACTTCTGTTACCTTTGAAACAGATACTGTTTCCTTCAGCCATTCGGTAAGCTGCTGTCGCTCTCCTTTTGCCTCGTGCATTAATGGCGAAAGCACATTTATATCCATCTCTTGCACATTCGATAAACCCTCAATATAAATTAGTTTTGCCTGTATTTGTCCGCCAATCAAGAAAGGCCGAAACACGACATCCGAGCAATCTGTATAGAGAGAACGAAGAAGCTGGAGATTTTGATCCAAGTCCGAAGAAAGCAATTCCTGCTGCTTCTCCTCCTGCTGATCTTGATCTATTCTATTATCCTTAGACCTCCTAAACATCATTTACATCCCTCTTTTTTTCTATATAACATCCATCTTTACACTTCAATTTCAGCTAATTATTCGTGTACCATTATGGACAAAATAAAAGAGATTTAAACGACACCTTGCCTCTACCCCTATATACGGATATACAAGTCAACTGCATAGCCAGGGACAAACTGTTGCTCTTATACTTTATTGCTAAAATTTCTCACTACGTCGAATGGGCTTCCTGTTAGAAATTTATCCTTTCTTAAAATGCAAAAAATCACCATTCTCATCAATTCATTGACTAGTCAACGCATTAATGAAAACGGTGATTCCTTTAGGGTGTATAACTCAAAAACATGTTTTTGCACTTCGAGCAACCCTCTCTTCGTTGGTAGATACAAGTCTGATAAAGTCTGTGTATCATTACTAATAGCTAAAGAAACCAATTAATAAATTTCCTTAATACCAGATAAACGAATGGAGAAGATCTTTTGCTGTTCATCCTTTAAGGAAAGGGTTTGTTGATGCAGATCAAGCTTGCAAACACGACCCTTACATGTTTGTAACAACCCATTTTTATAGTAATTAATAGTGAGCAAGTGATTTTTTATTAATGCTTTTAGAATCATTTTATTTATCTCCTTTCTAACAAATGGTCTGTGTCGATAACACTCTTCAAATGAGTGACTACTTATAAAAAGTTACAGGAAGCTATGCAGCTTTAAGATATCGGTTACTACACTTTTATTATAGCTCAGAATTTAGGCAGCGTTTACAATCACATTTGAACACTTTGTGAAAATTTGCACAAGATGCAATTATCGCAATATGAAAGTGCAAGCACACACATTCTCAGCAAAGTCTTATGGATTGTTCGACCCGTTCATAATGTTCGTAAAAGTGACTTGTATGAACGAAGAACTCCTAGCTTATTAGAAGATGGGAGTTCTTCATTGGTTCTAGCCCAAAATGAGCCCGGTATTCAAAACTACATTCTTCAGTAAACTTGATCAGGATAAAATCATATAGGTAGCAGTCCCCATTGCCACTAATTTCCCATCCGGATTTACTATCTCGGCCTGTCCTACTGCCAGAGTTCTTCCTCGATGAGAAAGTTTAGCTTTAGCAATCAAATAGCTTCCTTTGGCGGGACGAAGATAGTTGATTTTCAGCTCAACTGTGGTCGAGACCTGATCCTGTGATAGTGTAGAACGTACGGCAGAACCGACAGCACCATCAATAAGGGAGGCAAGAACTCCTCCATGAACGGAGCCTCTCCTTTGGTGTAGGTTTGGTGTTATATTTATCCTTAACTCAGCATACCCTTCTTCAATTACTTGCTCTTCCATCCCAATATAATCCCAAAAAGGGCTCATTCCCGGTTCAGTTTTCTTCATAGAGTAAGTCCCCCCTTTCTTTTGTTATTCATTACAATAGCCAAGGGCTTATTGCGACTGAATCCTTTATGAAATTAACTCATTCTGACGTGACTCTGGGTCAGCACTTTCAATTGGCTCTAGATCTGTCAGCAGGAATGTATAGCTCAAAATCCCAGCGATGAGAAAGGCTGCTGCTAATAGGAACGCATACATAAAAGAGCCGGTGGCCTGAACGATAAATCCTGTAGTAATTGGCGCTATAATTGCCATCGAATTGTTTCCAAAGGTTAAAAGTCCTGTCAATGTTCCCACACTTCCCTTAGGTGCAATAAAGGTTGGGATGCTATAGGCAACCGCCGACGTAACTACAAGACCACCAAGAGCCAGTGAAATCCAAAATACAGCCATATTTACACTATGAGTGAACGCTGCACCAATGATTGATAGGCCGAAAATCATCCCCGTAACTAAAAATGTTTTGCATACGCGCGTTCGATTGTAGCCCTTATTAATGAGACGATCTACGAGCCAGCCACCAATGACAAGCTCTGTGATTGTACCAACAATCCACGGAATCGCCGAGTACCATCCAGATTTCAATATTGACATGCCCATTTCTGTTGCAAGGTAACCTGGAAGCCAGGTGAGGAATAAAAACCATGAATATCCATAGGATGCAAATCCAATAAAGACTGCCCACACTTTTCGTTTTGTTAATAAGTAACGCATGTTTTTCATTGTACTGCCTGAAGCTTCTTTTGAACTTTGTGAACCGCCCTCGGTAATATATTGATATTCTTCCTTCGTCAAACGTTTATCTTCATGCGGTTCACGGTACCATATCCAAAACACAACGGCATAGACCAAGCTGAGAATAGCAGTTGCCAAAAAGCCGCCGCGCCATCCCCATTCAGTCACGACCAAGGCTAGTATCGGAGCACCAATTGCATTGGAAAGCTTAGACTGCGAATCATAAGTAGCGATGGCCCTCCCTCGTTCATTTCGCGGAACCCATTGACTGACTGCCTTGGCAGCAGACGGGAAAAATGGAGCCTCTCCCACACCCAATAAGACCCTGGATAAGATAATCAATCCCCATCCATTAGCCACTGCGGTTAAAAGGCAAGCTCCTGCCCAGATAACCGTAGCCACCCGCGTTATCCATTTAACGCCGATCTTGTCCAATAAAGGCCCGATAGGAAGTTGAAGAAGAGCGTACGACCAAGCAAAGGCAGATAAGAAAATCCCCATCTGACCTGCTGTCAAATCAAATTCCTTTTGTAATAACGGCATTGCGATC
The DNA here is from genome assembly GCF_038440375.1 of Bacillus sp. OTU530. Taxonomy (NCBI): domain Bacteria; kingdom Bacillati; phylum Bacillota; class Bacilli; order Caryophanales; family Bacillaceae; genus Bacillus; species Bacillus sp. OTU530. Next base: position 36,166 of record NZ_JASATP010000015.1, on the reverse strand, counting down.
GACATATTGATTCGGTCGAAATAGTTCACGATCACACCAAAAGCAATTAAGATTACAATTGACCAACGATGTTTTTTCATACTTTCCCCCATTTATTCGAATGTTTTATCCATCCACCCGTAAGTATGCGCTTTCATTTCCGTTCGGAATTACTACTAACAACACGCTGCTCCTGCCTCATGTGTTAGTTTTAAGTATTGAGATGAGATAAGGAAAAGCTCCTCATCTCATTGTTCTTAATCGTTAGACAGCTATCCTTGAAGGCGATAGCACCATAACAACCAAGGCGGATCATCACCTGAGTTTACCTGCTGATGAAATTCTCCCCCGAGACTGAACATGAGCCGCTATCGCATGCTATTCGATTGCCGCTACGGCAGCTCTCAGGCCAAGGAGGTAGCTTTCGACTCCGAATCCGCAGATTTGCCCCTTTGCAATATCTGCAAAAACTGAATGATGTCGAAACTCTTCTCTTGCGTGAATATTAGACATATGAATCTCAATAATTGGTACCGTAAGAATGGCAAGAGCATCACGCAAGCCATAACTATAATGGGTCCATGCACCGGCGTTAATAATCACGGCATCCTTATTCTCTAAAAAGGCTTGATGAATTCTTTCGCACATCTCGCCTTCATGATTAGTCTGAAAGCTTTCTATCTCAACATCTAGCTCATTTGCCAGTTCATTTAGGCGCTCGTTGATCTGATCAAGAGTGATTGTACCATATTGCACAGGATCCCTCTTCCCAAACATGTTGTGATTGATTCCGTGCAGCATCAGAATTTTTTTCATATGATCTCCCCCTTTGTTTTAATAGAATGGAGATTTCCACCATCCTATGGCACTAAGCAAATATCTTGCGAATACAAGTAAGCGCTATCTTATAGCTCGGCATAACTTCCACCTGATGCCACGTAGCATTTTCCTAAGCGTTCAGTTAATATTATCTATCTATAGAAGTAGCCTTTATCTAGATTCATCAGGCCTTTGCGAAATGAGTCTGCGTTCTCGAAGTCCATGTACGTTTACTAACACATGTGAAACGAGTAAGCCTCAAGATACGTCTTCGCAGTCTGCAGGCAACGTCGTGCATGTTCCTCATACCCTAGTTCCTGAGCGCGTTTGTCGTGGGGCAGCTCAATTGAGTAAGGAATCTCAGGAAGCCGATTCACGATATTCGCAATATCAATGCCGCCTTCTCCTATATACAAACGTGCCTCGCGAAGAATTTTGGTCATCTCTTCTTTTGAGGTTGGAATTTCCGCAGGCGCATCGCAAAGATGAAGGAAACGGAACCATTCGCGCGGCACCGCGTCCAAATCCTCAGCCTTATCTCCTGCGCGATGGAAATGATGGATATCGATCATCAGGCCAGCGTTTTCCTGGTTTGCGGTACGAAGAACATCAAGAGTTCCCGCAAGATTGGTTACACTCGCAATCGGAACATACTCTAATTCAATTGTCAGTCCAAATGGTTTAGCTAGCTCGCAAAGCTCAATAAAACGCTCCATATACAAATTGCGATCGTTCGTCCAGATACTGCTAAGAACATGGCGTCCGCCGAGTTCAGCCGCTGCTTCCATAGCAGGTACATATTTCTTTGGATCAACGTCCGCACAAATACGTGCCAGTTCGATGTCAAGAAGCTTCACTCCCGTTTCAGCAAGTGCAGCTTTCGTTTCCCGCATCATCTGTTTATTCTCGGCTAACGCATAGTTCGGCTCGCCGGGCAGACCCATATAAATGGGTCTGAGGCTGATGAAATCATAGCCAGCTCTTGCGGCAAGGTAAGCCATCTCTGGTGGTGTACAACCAAGCACTGTAAGATGGGCTAGGGAGAATTGTTTAGTCATCTTCTTTTATTCCTCCAATCATATAGTGCTTTTTAGCTTTAAACAGATACGTGGTGAACCTTCTTACCTGGAGAATAAATATCCATGATGTTCCAGTGTCCAGCAGTTGGTACCGGGTTGTTTAGCATCGCAACATCGATAACGACCGGTTTATTGGACGCAATGGCCCGTTGTAAAGCAGGCTTAAATTCCTCCGCCGCTTCGATTTTAATTCCTTCCACGCCGTAAGCTCTTGCGATAGCTGCATAGTCAGGAGAATAAGGTTTTCCGTCTTTTTCAAACAATGTCCCAAGAGTTGTGCCGTAGTGGGCCTTTTGCAAGCCGGCAATCGTACCGAACGCATAATTATTCATGATGATCCACACAACCGGGATATTTTCCTCAGCCGCTGTTGCAAGCAAGGCAGGATTTTGTCCAAAACCACCATCGCCTACCAACGAAACCACCACTTTATCCGGCCGCGCAATTTTTGCCCCTAAGGCTGCTGGAGCGCCAAATCCCATTGTGGCGAAACCGCCAGGCGTTAAAATGCTGCCTGCTTCATAAATTGGGAACTGCTGTCCCACCCCGTTTTTATTCCAGCCTACATCTGTTGTAATGTACGCATCTTTTGGCAGGACTTCACGAACTTCTTCTAAAATGCGCTGAGGCTGCATTGGGAAAGAGTTGTCGGTAATAAATTTTTGATTGCTGTTTTTGAATTCTTCTCGATATGCAGCAATTTCTTGTTTAAGCTCCTCATTTTGCAAGCCTTCTGGTACCAATTCTTTTGCCACACGATTCAGAACCGTTAATGCTTGTTTTAAATCCGCGACCACCCCGATTTCGACTGGATAGTTCCGGCCGATTTCGCTTGGATCGATATCAATTTGAATTAATTTCGTCGGCGGGAAGTTAAAGGTATATTCTGACTCCCATGAACTGCTGTCGGCTTCGGCAAAGCGAGTGCCTAACGCAAAGATATAGTCCGCTTCTTTACATTTATTATTAATAAACTTCGTTCCCCAGAAGCCTGTCATTCCTAATGTGAATGGATGGTCATCAGAAACGGCGCCTTTTCCCATAAGCGAATGGGCAACCGGAATACTCAAATGGTTAACAAGTTCTCTCAGCTCTTGCGCTGCATCTGCTAGCATAATCCCTCCACCCACATAGAAGAGCGGATTTTGGGCATTCACAAGGGCCTGAATGATTTTTTTCGCTGTAGCATCATCAATCGAAGGCTTATGAAGCGCTTTCGTATTGTGGTTTAGCTTCTCAAATAACGCCGGATCCACTTCCTTCGAGAAGATATCCATTGGTACAGATACTAAAACTGGTCCCGGATTTCCGCTTTCCGCCAGTTGGAAGGCCTTCTCCATAATTTCCGGGAATAAATCTGGACGATCTACGCGCCAGGCACGCTTAACAAATGGACGATAAATTTCATACTGCGAAGCATCCGCATGTAGGTTGACTTCCTGATGTGGATGTTTGCCGTAGTAGTGACTTGGAACATCCCCAGCAATCACGACCATTGGAATAGAATCTAAGGCTGCATTGGCAACCCCTGTAGCAGCATTGGTTAGGCCAGGCCCTAAATGACTTAATAAAACAGAAGTTTGTTTTTTCGCTCTCGCATATCCATCAGCCATATGAGCGGAGATTTGTTCGTGTCTGACATTGACAAATTTGATTGAGCTGTTTTCCAAGGCAGTTAAAACCGCAATATTTGTATGCCCGCAAAGACCAAAAATGTGTTCAACTCCTCTGTCCTCCAAATACTTAACTAACTGATGAGAAATGAGATTGTTCATTCGCTTTGTTCCTCCTTAAAGTTCAAAATAATTTCTCCATACTGTCCTGAAACAGCCGCTTCAGCTATTCTCTCGTCTCTTGTAAATGTTCCTATAATAATAGAAGCAATTGATTATGAACGCTTTAACTGTTCATTGTTTTTATTCACTAACAGGAAGCTGCAATACGATCATTTTGGTTTCTGTCATATCCTCAATCGCATAACGAGGACCCTCACGTCCAATTCCACTATTCTTCACTCCGCCATAAGGCCAGTGATCCAGTCTGAAGTTCGACGTGCCATTAATCACGACACCACCGACTTCCAATGAATGAGCGACTTTATAAGCCAAATCCATTTGATTTGTAAACAATCCTGCCTGAAGTCCAAAGGAAGAGTCATTAGTCTCTGTAATGGCTTCTTCAATAGTTTCATAAGGAATGATACTCACAATCGGTCCAAACACTTCCTGACAAACGACCTTGCTCTGTTTAGGAGGATTTAATAGAAGCGTTGGTTCTACTGTTGCGCCATGCTGTTTACCGCCACATACAACGGTTGCACCTAACTGAACGGATTCATCAATCCAATCCATTACCCGTTTTGCTGCATTTGTATCGACTAAACAGCCGACATCCGTATCAGGTAATAAAGGATCCCCGATGTTAAGCTTTAATATCTCTTCTTTTAAAAGGTCTGTAAACGCTGGAACAACGGAGTGATGCACATAAATTCTTTGGACGGAAATACAGCTTTGTCCTGAATTACTGAAGCCTGTTCTCGCACACATTGTGGCAGCTCGCTTTAAATCGGCATCTTCATGGACGATAGTAGAAGCATTTCCGCCCAATTCAAGAAGGACTTTTTTCATATTGGCTAATTCGCATATATTTCTGGCAGCCACTACCCCGCCAGTAAAGGAAATCACATTAATCCGGTCATCCTTGATAATTTGCTGTCCGACTTCTACTCCACCAAGCACCATGTTGACAGCGCTTTCGGGTAAACCAGCCTCTAGTAATAACTTTAAAAGTTCAGTAGCAATCAGCGCTGTTTGCGGCGCCGGTTTTAAAATCACACTATTACCTGCTGCAAACGCTGGACCAACTTTATGGCAAACAAGATTAAGCGGCGCATTAAACGGTGTAACGGCTGCGATCACACCAACCGGTACACGGAAAGTAGCTGCAATCGCTTTTGTTCCTCTTTCAGAGGCATCACCAGGTAATGTTTCCCCCATTAATCGTTTCGCTTCTTCACCTGATAGCTCTAAAGTTTCAATGGAACGGGATACTTCATCAAGCGTGTTTTTTAATGGTTTTCCTAATTCAAGAGAAATAAGCCTAGCAAATCTCTCCTTCTCTTGTTCTAGTAAGCTGGCAGCTCGCTTTAAAATCTTGGCACGTTCATGGGAAGGAATATTAGCAATTTGTTTTTTAGCTGCATAAGCAGCTGCCAGTGCTCTTTCAACATCGTCTGGCGTTGCAAGTACTTGCTCACCAATGACTTCCCCAGAATAAGGGCTTTTGATCAAAGCAGTTTCACGCTCTGAAGAAATCCATTCCCCATTAATATAAGGTTGCGCTTTTTTTATACTCATGTTTTATCACCTATCCTTCTAAATGATAGCTCTTCAATCCCTTTAGGTTTAAATCAGCAATAGTATAAACGCTTTCATTTTTATTGCTTTCTGACAATAGAGAGTCAATATTTGCTGAATTCCCCCTCGTTGTTTATTCTTACCATGATCTTTGTTTCATACAGTGGAACGTGATTACATTGTGTGAAACTTTAAGTTGATTGTATCTCAATTTTTTTTAAGTTTCAATAGTTGATAAAGATAAAATTTTCAAAAAATTCCTTTACTATATTTCCGATTATTTAAACTTTGTGATTCGAATAGAACGGAGAATTGTTCATTTTTTATCCAAGAACTTGTTGTTTAAAATTAAGAAATGGAATCATGCTCTTGTTCCATACTCTTATTAAGGTGTCATGCTTGTAGCTTAAAAGTGTGTATTAAAACCGAAAATTTCTTACAAATGGATAGATATTAAAATTATAATCTGATACTATTCAACATATAGTTCCATTTACAGAAAATAAATTCCACTCAATGGAATATGAGTTATTTGCGCAAATCACATAGATCCAGCCAAATGTTTCGTTTCAAAAGTTAAAAATAATGCAAACTGCAAGCTTCATACATTCATTCTTTTTAAAAAGGGGGAAGGCTTAATGCGTGTTTACATCTACACTGCCCTGATTGTTTTATACGTTATTTCCAACTTTACATCAGGGATGATTCTGCATTTTAGTATTGGAATTATGGCAACAATCGCATTAATACTTTCATTTTTTTATGCAAAGGGATTATATCTAGTATCCGGGATTATTTTTTTTATGAGTGGAATTCTTTTGCTAATCTATAATAACGCCCCATGGTATACATTTTTGTTACATTTTGAACAAATGTTAGGGCTGCTTTCTTTATTTTTGGTTTTACCTTTTATTAATTCGCTCATTCGGTTTGGTCGCTATGATAAAAACCTTAACCTGCTACTACAAGATCAGGTAACATCCTTACCTAAGCTATACAGACGTAGCTATGTTGTTTGTCACTTTCTTGGGCTCTTCTTAAATATTGCAACGCTACCCTTATTAACCAATTCCTTAAAGGGGGCATTACAGAAGTTTCCAGAAAAAACACAAAACAAGTTCTACACTCAAAACCTATTACGAGCCTATGCCTTATGTCTTACTTGGAGTCCCATGGAGGTAATGGTTAGCACGACTATAGACATAACTCGAGTTCATTATTACAAAATTTTTCCGATCCTGATTTCTTTAGCCATTCTAACGATTTGTTTTGATTGGATTCTTTCAGCCTTCAAGTACAAAAATACCCATTTGTTGATTGAAAACCAACAGAAAATCAATTCGAAAAAGGTCTATAAAAAAATACTGCAGCTGCTGTGTATGCTACTCATCTTTACTTTAGCAGCTTCAGGGCTTCAGCATTTTCTTAATAAAGGATTTCTATTTTCCGTTGTTCTGTTAATCATTCCGTTTTCCATTATCTGGACTTTGTTTATTGGGGGAGTCAAAAGATATTTCATAATTACAATACCGCATTGGAAGAAACGAACAGAGGGATTGTCTAATTATTTTTTTATGTTTTTAAGTGCAGGATTTTTTGTAGAAATGCTCTCACTTTCAGGGTTATTATCCTTTTTAAAGCCCGTGTTCAGCTTAGCATCTGAAAAGACCTTATTATTTTATCTAATTATTGGAGCATATTTTCTTGTTACATCGCTCATTGGGTTTCATCCCTTAATTTCGCTTACATTTCTTGCAGAATTATTACAGCCTATTTTACCTATAGTAGATCCTATACCTTTGTCTATTGTCCTCATCTCTTGTAGTTTATCGACTGTTATGTATAGCCCTTACAACCTATCAGTTTCTATTTTGGCTAGTCAATTAACAATGAATCCATTTCAATTGGGCAGATGGAATATTGGCTTCGCGATATTCTATATGCTCTTAAGTATTTGTACGGCACATATACTTGGATATTTCTTGTAAGGACAGTACCACATCGCCATCGAGGTAAAATTCTATGGTACCTCCAAAATGAAAATTTTGTGTCTTTTATAGTAATGAAGCCCACTTTTATTGTTTTGGAGGTAATCAATCTCATTAGCTTAATGGGCATGAGGGAACAACAATGTACCACCCAAATCGGATACAGTTGTGTTTCACAATTAGAATAAGTTAAAAAAACGGATGCATTTTGCAACCGTCAGGATTTAATAATGAAAGCTATATAACTAGCAGATACTTTCTTCATACTTACACAGTATTTATTTTAATTTGGCTGTAAAGACTTTTGTTTCTCCAGCTTCTACTTGTTTTGAATTTTCCCACTCGAACTTAAACTTATCTTCTGCACTGTTTGTCACAACCATCGGAATGATTGTATTACATCCACTTTTCTCTATAAAGTTAAGATCTGCTTCAATGACTGTTTGTCCCCTTGTCACTTTATCTCCAAGTTTCATAAGGACATTAATCCCTCACCCTTAAGTCCAACCGTTTCTAGCCCAATATGAACAAGAATCTCTTCTCCTAGTTCTGTTCTAATTCCAAACGCATGCTTCGTATCAGCGACTAAAGTAATTTCACCATCCACAGGTGCAACAACTCGACCGTTTGACGGTTTAATCGCGATACCTTCACCCATAAATTTTTGACCAAAAACAGGATCTGGAACATTTTCTAACTGAACTAGTTCTCCTGAAACACATGCAAAAATTTCTTCGTTACTTTTATCTTTTTTAAATAATTTCTTAAACATGTATATAATCTCCAATCACTATTTATTAAGTAGCCAAACAACTACTTCGATATCCTTTCCTGTATAGACTTGCTTACACTTATTGCCTTAAGAGAAAATTCTTCCGCTAGCTGTGTTGAAAGGCCAATATAATTTTTAGGATCCAGCATCTCCCTGATTTGTTCTTCTGTAAAGGTTCCTGCTATTATTGGATTTTCACTCAGCACGTCAAAGTAACTCTTTCCCTCTAAATATGATTTCATGACTAATTCATATACTAAAGAATGTGCTGCATCCTTCCCCAATTCCCTAGCTATTTCCATCATGACAAACTCACTATTATCAAGACCATTATTTATTAAAACATTTTTGTACATTTTTTCCTTATTAATAGTCAATGTTCTAGTTAATTCCTCTCCTCTTAAGAGTATCTCTGTTGTTAAGGAGAGAGCTTCTTCTAAAGCTGCATCAAATAACATATATGAAGTACTATCACCTTCAAAAGGTCTTGAACATGAATAAAGGCCCATTGAAACTAACGAATATAACTTTTGAGAGTTTGCTATAATTCCTTTCGACAATTTTGGATTGATTTTATGGGGCATTGTACTACTACCTACTGTACCCTCTTGGAAACCTTCTGACACCTCGCCAAACTCTTCAATTGAAGTATAATAAACTTCTTCCGCTATTTTGTGGCAGGTACTTGCTAGCAAAGAGAGAGTCATGATATATTCCATTTTATGAGTACTCATATTTCTAGATGGAATATCCATGGAATGCATATTTAATAATGCAGCTACCCTATGCTGTACTTTTCTTCCTACTTCTCCTGATGAATTAAAAGCTCCTACAGCTCCACCCATCATTACAGTGAATACCCTTTTCTGTACTTCCTCCATTCTTTCGACGGAGGCTATTAACTCGCTTATCCAAACAGATACTTTATATCCATATGTTATGGGAATAGCATGTTTACCATGGGTCCTTCCAGGTAAAACAGTATCTTTATTATCTTCGGCCAATTTAGCTAAGTTTTTTAAAATTTCACCAACTACTTCTAAGAACTTATCATGTATTCTTTTCATGATAAGTAGTTGAGCCGTCTGCTGAATATTTTGAGTAGTTACTCCATAATGAACATATTTTCCACTTTCCTGATCACATGCTTGAACCAAAACTTTTAAAAATGGAACAAATCCGTGCCCAATTTTCTGCTGAATTTTATCCATTTGTTCCAAGTCTATATTTTCTAATTTACAGGCTAATTCTATATTTTTTGCTGCTTCACTCGGAATAATATCAAACTCAGCCTGAGCCTTAGCAAGAGCTGCTTCTACATCAAGCCAAGCTTGATATTTAGCTTCATTTGTTAACAGATATTTGATTCCTCTGTCATTCATCGTTTTACTTTTTGAATCATATAGTGCTCTCATATTTTCACTCCTACAAGAAGTCCTTTTATTATTTGATTATCTGTATAAATTTCAGAAAATAATGTAGCATCGGGACTATCCTGCTACTTCTACCGCATTTCTAACAAATTCCACATGCGGTCCAAAAACAATATGAATATGATTTTTTTGTGGGAAAAATACCCCAGCCGCGCCTGAATCTTTTAATTTTTCTACATCAACTGCACCTTGATCGTTCAAGTCAATTCTCAGTCTCGTTATACAGTTATCAATATTTTTAATATTAGCTTTTCCTCCAAGAGCATCCACGAGAATTGCAGCAATTTCGTTATATTTTTTTTCTTTTAGAAGCGTACTATTTCTAACGTCTTCTTCTCTTCCTGGAGTTTTTAAGTTGAACTTAAGAATTGCATATCTAAATACAAAGTAAAATATAATAAAGTTGAAGATACCCAATAGAATCAGGTTCAGCCAATTCGTATGTTCATATAGTAAGCCGAATATTCCAAAATCGAATATAGTTCCTCTGATATAGCTTGTTGATATATGCAAAAGGTTAAGCGGAAGAGCTGTAATTCCACTAAGCAATGCATATACAAAATATAACTGTGGTGCAATGAATAGGAATGAGAATTCCATTGGTTCAGTTACATTTCCTAAGAAAGCAGTTAAAACAACAGTTATAATAGTTCCTTTAGCTATTTGCTTATTTCCTTTATATGCAGTATGATACATAGCTAAACCGATAGCGGGAATTCTAAACAATGTGCATAACATTTGGCCAGAACCCATATAGCTTGTAAGCATCGGCATTAAACTCCAGCTTTCATGGTTTGGTCCTAATTCAAATAATATCTTGTTTACAGCATTAAGTATTCCAGTGTATTCTTGTCCATCTATTACATAAACTCCACCCGCTGCTGTTAATCTAAGTAGTTCGTTTAGTACATGGTGTAGTCCAAAAGGAATAAGAAGTTTTTCAACGAACCAATACAACCCAACACCGATATATTCATTCATAAAAATAAAAGAAATACTGATCAAGAATTTAGTTAGAGCCTCCCAAATAATCGGGATAACTAGTCCAACTGGAATCATAGCCAAAAATGTAAGAATAGGAACCGACTTTTTCCCACTGAAGAAGGCGAATGCTAACGGAAGTTCCAGCTTATAAAACCTATCTGTTAACTTTGCAGCTACAAGACCAGCTATGATTCCTCCTACAGCTTCTGTTTTAAGCGTCTGAATCCCAAGAACGATTCCTTGCCCTACTTCCGATAAATGTTCAGTAGCCAAATTTCCGGTTACTGTAAGCCAAATATTCATAACGATCAATAAAGTTAAATACCCTAAGACAGATGAAAAAACTGCTATTCCTTTCTCTTTTTTAGACATTCCATAAGCAACGCCCATAGCAAAAAGTAACGGGATATTATCAAAAACAACTCCGGTTATAGCTCTTAGATTTTTGATAATAGTTTGAAGTACTTCATTTCCTAAGAAAGGAAACTTGCTAATCATGTAGGTTTGAGCTAATGCTCCTGATAATCCCAAAATCAATCCTATAGGTGCCAACACTGCGATTGGTAATAGTAAGGATCTACCAAAGGTTTGGATTCCATCTTTCATTTTTTGTTTCATTATAAGCCTCCTTGCTTAGTAGCTATTATTTTTCGTGGATATTCTCATCTAATAGCTGGCTTTCTCTCCCTTTGGACTTATTTTTGTCATTCTACTTTTAATTTTATTCTTCATCCTCAATCCCTCCCCCTCACTTTCCTTGTTGCCTCACTATGAGTTTATTTTTATTAAGCGCTTTCTTCAAGGTAACTTTATGAGCTGAAAACGTTTCGAAAAGTTACCTCAATCCTTTAAACGACTTTCAATACGTAATACTTTCTCCTAAAACTCGTATGAAACTTTAATCAACAATACATAAATGCAGATAAAACATCTTATATTCTTAATCATTTAGGCTATACTAGCAATAGGGTCTCCTCTTCATAATATAAAGGACTGATTATATGAGCATTAATAATCTTGACTTGAAAATAATAAGTTTTCTACAAGAAAAAGGTAAGTTGGATCTTACATATTCGGATGAGTTTTTTGGCAGAAGTGCCAATAGCCTAAAAAGACACATAGCGAATATTAACTTGTATCTCCCGACTGAAAAACAGATAAAAATCTTAGGAAACATGGTTTTAAGTACTCTAAAATACAATGATTATCTTAATTTCGTAAGTAACCTTTCACTAGATGAATATATCTCTTCTCAAAGAGAACGTAACTTTATAATTATTGTTTCAGCTTTTTTAAATGAATCTCTAAATACGACAAAATTATACGAGGAAATGGGTATTAGCTTAACTACAAAGAAAAAAGATAATAAAGCTCTTACTGGGTATCTAAAGATAAGAAAGCTAGACGTGAAAGTTATCCCCAAAAAAGGAATTGAAATAGTAGGCCATGAAAGATCTTATCGTATTTTAACTACATCTATTTTAGCTTCTTTACTAGAAATAGATTCTTTTGGTAATCTTATCAACCGAAAAGCAAACAATCCCTTACAAAAGATGATTATTAAGATCTTTTCTGAAAAGACACAAGTTGAAATACATGAGGCAAAAAAGTTACTGGAGGAGTTCATCGAAACCAATGAAATGAGAATGTCTTATCCATCTAAAAAGTTTTGTTATATCTACCTAATTCTAAGCCTATATAGAATTCAGAAAGGTAGTATATTAAAAGGCGATGAAGAACCTAATCTGAAGGTACGTAAGTATCAATTATTAAAAGAACAAGACCCTAACGAAAATTTATTCTTAGATTATCTAGTCTCATCCCTAGATTATACGTTCCATCCACAACTGCCTATAGATAAACAGCTTCAAGAAGTAACTATAGCTTTCATAGATGAAATTCAAAAGAATATAATTACGACATTTTATAATTATGAACTCGTCTTTAATGAGGTTTACCAGTACATATACAAAAGCATTATTCGAAATAAATATGAATACAACTTCTACGACAATAAGTTAGATGATACCCATAAGGAATTGTCTAAACTGTTTGGCATTATTAATAAGGCTCTACCAGTTATTGAAAACAAAATAGACCTTCAATTTTCAAGGCTACAGATTTCAACACTGACCTTAATATTTAGAAAATTTATCATGGGAAATAAAGTTATTGGGAGGAATAGTAGAAAAATCGTTATAGTTACTAATTCTACAGTGGAAAAAACTAATTTTTTTGTTGAGAACTTAAAGCATTACGTGGATGTAACAATTGTTGGAAATATTAATATTAATGAATTTCATCAGCTTAAAAATCTAGAGTATGACTCAATTATTACCTTCTCTAACAGAATTACTACCTTATTAGAAGAAGAAAATTACTCATGTATTAAGTTGAATTTTTACCTACATCAAAGCGACATTAAAAAACTTTTAGATCTAGGATTTTCTAGTAGTTCAAGAAGAAAAATTTTATCTGATGTCTTTCTCAAAGAAATATCAAATAAATCTCCAGATGAAATCAAAAGAATTTTACTTAAGAAATATTCATCACATTTCTTATAAAACGTATATGGCTTATTGAAAGGGAGTGAGATTCCCCAAGAATCCGTTCCAATACTGACTTTCTCCTAAACCCACGAATACAATTAAATATATAGGAGTTCATATATCCCATTACTGATACCCTAAAAGAAGCTGTCTCAAAAGATCGTTGAAAACAGCTTTTGTTATGTATAGTCCATTTCATCTCTTTGTATTAATTCTGTCTGAACAGTTAAGACTAACTTCAGATAAAATGAGAATGTGGAACATTGCATTTGCAGTATTTTATATAACGCTTGACCTCTGTAATGCGCCTTTACTCCATACATTTTCCTAAAAATTGAAAATATTTTTTTTACAAATCAAACGAGGTATATTATAATTTTAATGATTTTAGGCTTGAGAAAAACATAAGAGAGAGTGCTTGCGAATGATAAACGATCGTATATCCCTCAGAGAAAAAAGCATCGTTTTTATCGGCTTTATGGGGGTAGGAAAGACTGCCATTGGAGAGAGCGTGGCAAAGAAATTATATAGAGATTTTATCGACATTGATAAAGAAATTGAGAAAGAATTTAATATGCCCGTTCGGGAAATATTTAATAGTATTGGCGAAAAAGCCTTTCGAGAAAAAGAAAAAAGTATGATTAAGGATATTTGCCAGCAGAAGCTCAAAATCATTTCATTAGGCGGCGGCGCCTTTCTGCAGGATGAAATCCGAGAATTCTGCTTAGCTCATTGCATCGTTTTCTTTCTCGATATCTCTTGGGAATCCTGGAAGGAGCGCTTAAACATCATTATCGACAGCCGCCCTGTTTTACAAGGACTTTCCCTTGAGGAGATTGAGCAGCTATTCTATAAACGTCAAGGCATCTACTCAGCTCATCATTCTAAGATGGGGACAGATAATCTTGAGATTGAGGAAGCCGCAGATTATATCGTTGATTCCTTAAAGCTGGCTTGGGATATGTACGAACCGAGATGATACTTTATTCTTAAAATTTTCGGCTGCATTGAATAGTTTTTCAGCTGGAATTTTATACGTTCTTAAAGTATACAAGCGCAACAACCAGCCGAGCATTTACAAGATGCTCGGCTGGTTGTTATGCAAAAAGACCCATTCTCCCAATGTATAATAGTAAAGTATCGTTTCCTTTTACTGCGCAGTGTACCCTCCATCTAAGACAACAGCCTGACCTGTAACTCCTTTAGCTTTTTCGCTCGCTAGAAAGACTGCATAATCAGCCACCTCTTCAGCAGACAACAAACGCTTTTGCGGAACAAGCGGATAGATAACCTCCTCCAGCACTCGTTCGATCGGAACACCTCTCGTCGCTGCTAAGTCCTTTAGCTGATTTCTTACAAGCGGCGTATCTATATAGCTTGGACAAAGAGCATTTACAGTAACTCCATACTCAGCTGCTTCCAAGGCTGCAACCTTCGTGAGGCCAATCACTCCATGTTTGGCGCTATTATAGGCAGCCTTCCCCGCGAATCCAATTAGCCCATTAATGGAGCTCATATTGATGACTCTACCGTACCTCTGTTTCTTCATAATCGGAAGTGCGTGTTTCATTCCAATAAAAGGCGCTGTTAGCATAACCTTTATTAACAGCTCAAACTTCTCTGTAGAAAACTCCTCAATAGGCGCGACATGCTGAAGCCCCGCATTATTAACTAATATATCGAGACCTCCAAAGGATTGAATCGCATAATTGAGACTATCTTTAAATTGCTGTTCATCAGTCACATCGCAAGGAGCTGCTAATACTTCATAACCACGTGCTTGTAATTCCTTGGCCGCATTTTTGCACCCCTGCTCATTGATATCAGAAAGAATTACTTTCGCCCCTTCAGCGGCAAATGTTTCTACTATCTGTAACCCAACACCACTTGCAGCACCTGTCACAAATGCTACCTTTCCCTCTAAGATTTTTCCCATATCTTCTCCCCCTCTCATAAAGTCTACCTTGTTTAACAATTCAATCGAACCTATTTCACTAGTTCTTTAGCTTGCCGATCCTTCTTCAGCCAGTAAATAAGCTCCCCTTCACGTTCTTCATTGATCCTCTCTGATTGTTCAGGTTCCCATTGATAAAAGCCTGCACCTGTTTTTTGTCCATATTTTCCTTCATCCACTAGATTTCTCATCCTTGAGAAGGACTCTTGATGGCTGCTTAAATCGGGAAATAGATAGCTAGAGATAGAGTCAAATACATCTAGTCCTCCCATATCGGCCGACATAAACGGCCCTGTTACCGGCAGACGGCGACCGATACTGTAACGTACAGCCGCGTCAATATCCTCTACGGTAGCAACGCCTTGCTCTAAAATATACTGTGCTTCGCGGAATAGGGCATACTGCAGACGGTTCACGATAGAACCTAAAATATCCTTTTTCACAACAACTGGTTTCTTGTCCATACATTGAAGCAGTTGGACTGCCCGCTCAACAGTTCCAGCTGCAGTCTTCTCTCCCCGCACCACTTCTACTAATGGAATTAAGTGTCCTGGATTCCAAAAGTGGGTAACGAGCGTTCTTTCCGGAGATAATGTTAAGGATGCGATAGCAGTTGGGCTTAAGCCCGACGTATTGCTAGCTAAAATAACATCTGGCTGGCAAAGGCGATCCAGCTCTTGAAAAAGCTTCTGCTTTAATGCAAGGTTTTCTGGTACAGCCTCAATGATAAATGTTGCTCCCGAAATACACTCTTCTAAGGAATCTGTAAATCCAATTCGAGCTGCAATGACGTTAGCTTCCGTTGAATCGATTACATCATGCTTCCTTAGAATCATTATTTTCTCTGTAACTCCTAGTCTGCCTCGCTCAATATCCTGGTTACCCGTTCCCCAAACCCTCACTTCCATACCAGCTAAAGCAGCTGCCAAGGCAATAGAATGTCCCATTGTACCTGAGCCAAGAATTGATAGTTTTTCGCTAAAGGTCATCATATAGCTGTCCATCCCCCATCTACCTTAATCGTTTCTCCCGTAACAAAGTTAGCCATATCAGAAGCAAGAAATAGCACAGCTCCTGTAACATCAGCAGGCTGAGCTAACTTTCCGAGCGGTATACGCTGCAGTACATCGTGATAAAACTCTTTATCATCAAACATCTTTCTCGTAAAATCCGTCTCGATAAATGTAGGGGCAACAGCATTGACCTTGACGTTGTAAGGTGCCCATTCAACCGCCAAAGCTTTTGTCAATTGGACGGCGCCTCCCTTGCTTGCACAATAGGCGGCACGTTTTACATACCCGACAAACGCCATTTGCGAAACAATATGTATTACTTTTCCTTTATTCTGCTCCGTCATATACTTTCCTGCACGCTGTGTACAAAAAAATACCCCTTTTAAATTTGTATCTAATACTTGATCCCACTCCTCTTCCGTTACTTCTAATGCTGGTTTTGGAATGTTAACTCCTGCATTGTTAATCAATATATCAATTCCGTCCATTCTCGCTACCGCTTCATCAACCATGTGATAAACCTGCTGCACATTTTGCATATCTGCTGCAATATAAGAGCACTCTGAATGGATTTGCTTCAGCTCCTCTGTTGCGGTAACCAAATCAGCTTCATTCCGGCCAGTAATGACAACATCTGCTCCTAGCTCTGCAAAGGCAATCGCAATATCCTTCCCAATTCCTTTACTTCCCCCTGTAATTAAAACCTTTTTCCCCTTTATTTCTTGAAAATACGTCATAATATCCTCCCTACTACACTCCACTTTGCAAAAAAGACACCGAGCAACAAATCGGTGTCTTCATTTTAGTTTTCATACGCTCCCTAAGGGATCCTTCATTAATAACGGGCTGTGACCATTTTCTTTCTTGTATAGAACTCCACGCCGTCTGTGCCGTTTGCATGAAGATCGCCGTAGAAGGAATCCTTCCAGCCGGAGAATGGGAAGAACGCCATTGGTGCTGGTACACCTACGTTTACTCCTAGCATCCCTGCTTCGATTGTTTCACGGAATTGACGAACGCTTGCGCCGGAGTCTGTGTAAATGCATGCTCCGTTTGCGAAGCGGGAGTTATTTGCAATTTCAATCGCTTCATCTAATGATTTCACACGAATCACTGATAAAACCGGTGCGAAAATTTCTTCCTGCCAAATTTTCATTTCTTGGGTTACTTCATCAAAAATCGTTGGTCCTACGAAATAACCGTCTCCTTGTGCCGCTTCGTCGTTTCTGCCATCACGGATTAAGCGAGCACCTTCTTGAATGCCGGACTCGATATAACCAAGTGTACGTGCTTTATGACCTTCACGAATAACAGGACCTAAGAACACATTCTCATCCATACCGTTTCCGATTCTCATACTGTTTGCTTCCTCTACCAAACGTGCAATTAGCGCATCTGCAATTTCTTCTTGTACCGTTACAACAGCTGCCGCCATACAACGCTCACCTGCAGAACCGAATGCCGCGCCGATAATTTGCGCTGTTGCTACATCAAGATCTGCATCGTTTAATACGATGGAATGGTTTTTCGCACCCGCTAAGGCTTGTACACGCTTTCCATTTTCAGATCCTTTTTTGTATACATACTCTGCAACCGGCTGAGATCCTACGAAGGAAATCGCTTTAACAAGCTTGTGCTCAAGCAAGCCGTTGACGACGTCATGCGCACCGTTTACGATGTTTAGTACGCCTTTTGGAAGACCTGCTTGTTCAAACAATTCCGCAAGACGAGCTGCAAGAAGCGGTGTACGTTCAGATGGCTTTAATACAAATGTGTTACCGCATGCGATCGCAAGCGGGAACATCCAGCAAGGTACCATCATTGGAAAGTTAAACGGCGTAATTCCGCCGATCACCCCGATTGGATAACGGTACATCCCAGACTCAATGCCTGTTGCGATGTCAGGAAGCTGACGGCCCATCATGAGCGTTGGCGCTCCTGCAGCAAACTCTACACACTCAATGCCGCGTTGCACTTCTCCATAAGCCTCTTTATAGCTTTTACCATTTTCAATGGTTACAAGCTTTGCAAGCTCTTCCCAGTTCTCAACTAATAATTGTTGATATTTAAAGAGGATCCGTGCACGTCTTGGCACAGCGACCTTTGACCATGTTTTAAATGCCTCATTTGCTGCCTGAACCGCCTTATCCACATCTTCCTTTGTTGAAAGAGGAACCTCAGCAATCACTTCTCCTGTTGCCGGATTGTACACAGGCTCCGTTGCTGTTGTTGATGCCTCAACCCATTCGCCGCCAATATAATTTTTTACTGTTTTTGCTGTCGTTGTTGTCATTGTATATCCTTCTTTCCTATTGATTTTTTAAATGATTAAACTATACCAGTTAAGCTATAAACTCCGATAATGAAGAAGCTAGCAAGTGTTTTAATAACAGTAACTGCAAAAATATCGCGGTAAGACTGTTTATGCGTTAATCCGGTTACAGCAAGGAGTGTAATAACTGCCCCGTTGTGAGGTAAAGAATCCATTCCGCCAGATGCCATCGCAACAACACGGTGCATGACCTCAGGAGGGATATTGTACTGAAGAGCATCCTGCATGTACTTTTCTCCCATTGCACTTAAGGCAATTCCCATTCCGCCGGATGCTGAACCAGTAATCCCGGCTAATACATTCGTTGTTACTGCACTATTTACTAAAGGATTTGTAAACGTATGTGAAATATGATCTCGCACGACCCCAAATCCAGGAAGAGCTGCAATGACCCCACCAAAGCCATATTCAGAGCCTGTATTCATAGCCGCTAGCAAGGCCCCTCCAATACTTGCATTCATACCTGCTTGGAATCCGGAAGCTACAGCTTTCCAGTTATATGCAACCGTCGCTGCAATCCCTAATAGCAACGCAAGCTCTACTGACCAAATACCAGTTACCTTCGAAAGATCGACAACACCAAATTCCTTTAAACCAATTGCGGAAAAATCAAACCCGTTCGGATACCATTTAGGAATAAAAACTGTAAAGAATTTATTTCCTACCCCTACAAGAATAAGCGGGACAAATGCCAACACTTGACGAAAACCGCTTACTGAAGCAGTTGTATCCACTACTGAAGTGTCAATTTTCTCAGCGGCAGCTGCAGCAATTTCTCCGCTTGCATCACCAAAGCCGAAATAACCTTCACCTGCTGCTTGCGCTTTTTTACGTCGACTTTCTAAATAAATCATCCCTAGAACAAAGACAAAGATCGCCCCGATAATTCCTAGTGTTGGTGCTGCGTAAATATCCGTTTTAAAAACAGTAGTAGGAATAACGTTTTGAATTTGCGGAGTTCCCGGCATTGCATCCATTGTGAATGATAATGACCCTAAAGCAAGCGCACCTGGAATAAGGCGCTTCGGTATGTTTGCCTGACGGAAAAGGTTCGCAGCAAATGGATAAACTGCAAATGCTACTACGAATAAGCTCACACCGCTATAAGTTAAAATTGCACACATTAAGACAATTGCAAGGATAGCTCTTTTTGCTCCTACGAT
Organism: Bacillus sp. OTU530; assembly: GCF_038440375.1. NCBI lineage: Bacteria > Bacillati > Bacillota > Bacilli > Caryophanales > Bacillaceae > Bacillus > Bacillus sp. OTU530. The sequence continues at coordinate 16,745 of NZ_JASATP010000015.1, read as the reverse complement.
TTTTACAATTGTTTTGGCAATTGAATCAGCTACACCTGACATTTCAACGAGCTTGCCAAAAACAGCGCCTAATAGAAACACAGGAAAGTATTGTTTGATAAATCCGACCATTTTCTCCATAAAAATACTTGAAAAGAATGGTAAAGCATAATTAGGCTCAGTTAAGATGACTGCAAGCAATGCACAAAGCGGTGCAAATAAAATAACGGAAAAACCCCGGTAGGCAATAAGCATTAGAAGCCCTAAAGCTAATATAATAATGAGTAAATCCATTGCTGTTTCCCCCTCTTGCTGATTTAGATAAATGATTTAGCTACTTGCTGTCTGACTGAAAGCTCGTATTCGTAACAAACATAATACAGATTTACAATTTCATCATGCGTAGGTACCTTCGGATTATTCGCCGGACTTCCGCTGATGATTGCATCCTCGGCCATCTTAGCAACAACCGCATCAAGCTTGTCCTTATCGATTCCCCACGACTTTAAATTTGGGATACTCAAATCCTTGCATAATTGTTTAACTTCATTAATAAATTCTGCTACTAATTCATTTTCTGAAAGTCCAACTTGTTCCTTCAATACCTTTCTTGCTACTTCAGCTAATCTAGCAGCAGCTTCTTCCTTCGTGAACTCCAGTACAGCTGGAAGGAGCATTGCGTTAGATATACCGTGAGGCACATGAAACATAGCACCAATTGGACGCGACATCCCGTGTACTAATGTAACGGAAGCATTTGAAAATGCTATCCCCGCCAGCATCGAGCCCAACGCCATTTTGTCTCTTGCTTCAATATTCTCCCCATCTGTATACGCAGTACGAATATTGCCCATGATGAGCTCAATCGCCTGTAAAGCGAGCGTATCTGTTACTGGCTGCGCCCGCCGGGAGATAAATGCCTCCAGTGCATGACATAAAGCGTCTACTCCTGTTGCAGCTGTTACTGGCGGTGGACAAGAAATTGTCAGTGTTGGATCAACAATTGCAACCGTAGGTAATAATTCTGGCTGCTTGAGCATCATTTTTACGTCATGCTTTGTATCCGTAATAACCGTTACTGACGTTACTTCTGATCCAGTCCCTGCAGTAGTTGGGGCAACAATGAGCGGTAACGGCTTTGTATCAAATAATTTTTTACTAGCATAGTAATCTCTTATATGTCCGCCATTTGTCATGATAACCGCTACGGCCTTTGCAGTATCAATACAGCTGCCGCCACCTACCGTAACAATGACGTCACACTGCTCTTCCCTGCAAAGCGCAAGTGCTTCATCTACATGAATATCTGTAGGTTCAGAATCTACTCCTAAATACTTCGCATATGGAAGTCCTTCATTTTGCAAGTACGTTTCACAGAGCTTTACATTTCCGATCTTATCCATAATCGGATCACTAATAATTAAGACCTTTTTCCCTAGAGCCTTTGCCTGTTTACCAACCTCAGTGAAGGAATCTTTCCCATACAAAACCTGACTTGGCATGAGTAATTGATGAAATGTCATCTCTAGCATCCCCTTACTTCTATATAATCTCTGTTTTCCAGCCCTTCCATTTATTTTTCTGGAATATAAGTTTTTAACACCTTCATATGTAAACGTTATCAAATATCCTTATAAATATATCTATCTCCATGCAGTCGTCCAGAAAGAGCATTAGCATTTTTAAAGAAAACTTGCCGATTGGCAAGCCCTGCCTTTGGGCGAAGATGGAGGCGTAGTTGCATTTATAAGTGAGCTATTAGGAGAGGATCGATATATGGTTGCGCTTACACTATATTCCTAAAATTTTTTACTACGTCAAATTCACTTCCGGCTGGAAATTTGTATTTTCTTAAAGCCTGAAATATCGTTAACGTCTTCATTTTAAGCTTAGCATTAGGATCTCTTAGTTTCTATACATAAACTGGTTAAACCCCTTGGTTATTATATCCAAATAGCAAAACCCACAAATTTTTACTATGTTTTAGTGAGAGGGACCCCCTCTTGATGATCAGAGCGTCCCCCATAATCTATTAAACTGTTACTTTTCCGTATCGTTTAACACGCAATAAGGCTTGCTCGGCATGGCCTGCAAAATTCTCTAGCTGACATAACCGGGCAGCATACTCGCCAATAAAGGCACTTGCTTCTTCTGTAACCTTTTGATATGTGCATGTTTTCAAGAATTTCCCTACCCAAAGACCTCCTGTGTAGCGTGCTGCACCTTTTGTCGGAAGTGTGTGATTTGTACCAATTACTTTATCACCGTATGCGACATTTGTTTCTGGTCCTAAGAACAAGCATCCATAGTTCGTCATATTAGTTAGGAAATAATCTGGATCCTTTGTTAAAATTTCAACATGCTCAAAAGCTAGCTTATCAGCTTCAATTAATGCCTCCTCCTCATTTTCCACGAGGATGATGATGCCATTTTCTTCCCACGCCACGCGTGCTACATCCGCAGTTGGTAGCGTTTGCAATTGACGTTCAATTTCTACTACAGTTTCCTGTGCCAGCTTTTCTGATGTAGTGATTAAAGCTCCTGGTGATGTTGGACCATGCTCTGCCTGTCCTAAAATATCACATGCAATCATTTCTGCATCTGCTGTTTCGTCCGCAACTACCAGCGTCTCTGTCGGTCCTGCAAAAAGGTCGATACCAACACGTCCATATAACTGGCGTTTCGCTTCCGCTACAAAGGCATTTCCAGGTCCTACAAGCATGTCAACCGGTTGAATTGTTTCTGTACCGACGGCCATTGCTACCATCGCCTGTACACCGCCAAGAATATAAATCTCATCGGCCCCTGCCAAATGCATCGCAGCTACGGTTGCAGCAGGAATTTCACCTTTAATAGGAGGAGTGCACGCGATGACACGTTTTACACCAGCTACCTTTGCTGTTAGAACACTCATATGTGCGGACGCAACCATCGGATAACGTCCTCCCGGAATATAACATCCGACACTATTTACCGGAATATTTTTATGACCAAGAACAACACCTGGCAATGTTTCAACTTCAATATCAGTCATAGATTTGCGTTGTGCTTCTGCAAATTTTCGTACTTGAGCTTGTGCAAATTTAATATCTTCAATTGTTTGTTCTGGCACCTCACTAATGATCTGCTCGATTTGCTCTTGGGTAAGCTTAAAGCTCTCCGGTGACCATTTATCAAATTGCTCAGACAAGGATCTTACAGCTTGATCCCCTTCTGTTTCAACACGACGAATAATTTGTCTTACTGTTTCAGATACCTTCGCATCATTCTCTGCAATTTCTGCTTGGCTTTTCCCCGTTTTCAAATATCTTGCCACAACAACTTCCCCCTTTTATGTTTTTGCATACGTACCCAAAATGTTTCTTTAAAAAATTGCATACGTATGCAATTTTTCGGAATGAAAAAAGATATACAGCATATCTTTTTTACGAAACTATAAAATTGATTTCTGTTGAAGCTTTAGACTAGAATAGTTTGGTTTGTTCTACCTGTTATTAGGATATTCGATACGCATTCTACTGTCAACTATTTTTTGAAAGTGCTTACAGATTGTCTTTCAATTAGTTTTCCGGGAAGCAGTATGGAAACTGGCCCCTCGTTTTCACCGGAAATTTCACCCAGCAGGATGTTAATACTTGCTTCAATCATTTCATCAACTGGTTGCTGCCAGGTTGTTAAGCTATATGGAGGCAAAGAAGCCATTACAATATCATCAACCCCCATAATAGATACATCCTTAGGGATTGTTAATCCTAAAGACTTAACTGCATCAACTGCCCCTAATGCCATAATATCGTTTGCACAAAAAATAGCATCGAGCTGAGGATCCGACTTTAAAAGCTGTAAAGCTGCTTGATATCCTCCTTCGTATGTGTAGTTTCCTACCTCAACCTTAGGCTCAATCCCCTCGTGGCAAAGTGCCTCTCGAAATCCCCTTTCCCGGTCACGGCTCGTTGATGTATTTGTATCTCCTGCAATATAAGCAAATTGACGATGCCCGTTTTCAACTAGGTATTCCCCAATCTTCTTGCCTGCAGAATAGTTGTCACAGCAAACAACATGTCCGGAAAAATCCTTAGCATAGCGATTAAACAAGAGAACTGGGATACTATTTTCAGTGAAATGTGAGACAACCTTAGAAGATAATAAAGCATCTGTCACAATAACACCCTCTACGTTGTACTCCAGAAATTGGGAGATATCATCATGCTGAAGTTCATCCTTTTCGGCGTAAACAAATAAGACCTGATAGCCTCTTTTACGCAGCCCTTTCGTAAACTTCTCCAAAACCTCCGGATAGAATGGATTTTGAATTTCCCTCATAACAAGACCAATAATATTTGTCTTATTCGTAATTAACCCTCTCGCTAGGGCATTGGGACGATATCCTAGCTCCTTTGCCGTCTCTAATACACGGCGCCGTGCCTTTTCAGACACACTTGCACCAGGAGTAAAAACCCTTGATACAGTCGACTGTGACACACCAGCGTGTTTCGCAACCTCTATCGCATTAATCTGCTTTTTCTTCAAAAATAGCACCTCCTGACCAAATGTAAGTTACCCTTTAAAAAACCTGCTCTCGGACGAAGACAGAGGCGTAGTTGCACCTATACTGTATTCCTAAAATTTCTCACTAAGTCAAATTGTCTTCCAGTTAGAAATTTATACTTTCAGTGCAAAAAGAACAGCGTCTTAGACAAGGTATATGCCCTTATTGTAATCGTTTGGAGCTTATTTGAATACTGATGATTGTAAAAATGAATGACCAACTCAAAAGGAAAATCATCTTTTTCTACATCTAAACTGTAAATAACAAGGAAAGGAACTGACCCCAACATTCCACGTGCAGCAGATTGTTAGGGCAGTTCCTTTTTCTTTAGTCCTGATATGTACGTTCTTCCTTCGCTGGTCGATAAAGCACTTGCACGAGCTGGTCGTACTCACGTCTTGTAATTTCTTTATTATAAAGCTTTAACAGCAAATCCTTATGTTCCTTGGAAAAAGCCATCTTGTTGATTACCTCTGGATACATGAAAATTACCTCCTAGTTTCTCACCACGCGCAAAAAAGAACTTATGTTCGTATCATAATATAAATTGCCCTTAATTGCAAAGTAAAAATACGAGAAGGAACAATATAATATTTTTTCTAGCAATCGTAACATTATGATAGCAAAATTTCAAAATCTGTCAATATAGATAAGATTTTGTAGAATCATTGTATAAATCCACCCTTTCTGTAAGAAAATACTGGAAAAAGGTGAAGGAGATAACAAAAATGGATACAGTCACTTTGTCGCGGTCATTTTTTGGAACATCATTAGCATTCCACATTATTTTCGCGACACTTGGAATTGGTCTTTCGCTTATGATTTTACTTATGGAGGTTCTATACCAGTGGAAAAAAGACCCCGATTACGCAGTAATGGCGAAGCGCTGGACGAAGGCGTTTGCTATTTTGCTTGGAGTCGCAATTCCAACTGGTACGATTGTTGGCGTTCAGCTTGCCCTGCTTTGGCCCGGCTTTGTCAAAATTGTTGGGCAAGTCATTTCTGTACCCTTTCAAATTGAGATTTTCGCCTTCTTTTTAGAAGCGCTATTTATGTCTATTTATGTATATGCAGCGGATAAATTATCACCATTTATGCGCCTGCTTTCTGTTTTTTTTGTTATGCTTGGGGCAACCGCCTCCGCCGTGTTAATCACAGCGGCAAATACATGGATGAACACACCGGCTGGCTTCTCTATGCGTGAGGACGGTACCATTTTCAATGTAAATCCATGGGAAGCCTTCTTTAATCCGAGCTTCTTTAGCGGTTCGTTTCACGTTGTCATCACGGCCTATCTATCAGGCGGTGCTGTTATCGCTGCAATTGCCGGCTACAAGCTGCTAAAGCGGAATCAAACCGCTCATGAAATTGCCTATCATAAAAAAGGGCTGATGCTTGCTTTAATCGTTACGCTCATCTCTGGTCTTATTATGGGAATGTCCGGTCACGAATCTGCGATTAATCTATATGAACACTCGCCGGAAAAACTGGCGGCAGCCGAGGGGTTATTTGAAACAACCTCGCACGCACCTCTTACCATCGGCGGCATCGTTGACCCGGATACGCAAGAGGTTAAATACGGTCTTGAGATTCCTTGGGCGCTCAGTATTTTGGCCGATTGGAAGCCGTCTACCGTTGTGAAGGGATTAGAAGAGTTTCCGCGTGAAACTTGGCCGCCTGCATATACGCATTTATTTTTTAACCTAATGGTATTTGCCGGTATGCTGCAGCTTGCCATTGCAGCAATCGCGCTCGCATATTGGTATTTGATTGCTAAAAAACGAAACGCACAGTTTCCGAGCTGGCTCCTGTGGGCAATTGTCGCACTTGGTCCTCTTGCTTTTATCGGAATTGAAACAGGCTGGATTTTCAGCTGCAGCGGCCGTCAGCCTTGGACGATTTATCAATTCCAACGAACAACTGAGGCAGCGACACAGGCAGACTACGTGGGACCGCTATTCTTCGTGTTTATTTGCTTATACGCATTTTTAGGAGTGTTAACAGTAATTGTGCTTCGCACCTTCTTTAGACGGAATCCGCTGAATCGGGATCTTAAGGCATATGGGGGTAAGTCAAATGCATGAAGAAAGCATTGCGATTCTCATTTTATGGGCGCTTGTTTTTGCTTACAGTATTCTTGGCTCCATTGACTTTGGAACGGGCTTTTGGTCGATGATCTATATGAAACGCAACTCGACTGCTGGCGATATCGCGAACCGATATTTATCTCCTACCTGGGAATTGACGAATACATTTCTTGTCTTTGTCGTCGTTGCCTTTATCGGCTTTTTCCCAAATGCAGCTTATTCATTAGCTACTGCTATGTTCGTTCCGGTTACCTTAATTCTTGCTTTAATCGCTGTACGCAGTTCGTTCATGGTATTTTCCCATTCCTTTCCAAGCAGTGAAAAGCAGCTGCGTTTCACTGCAGGCATCACCGGGCTGCTCGTCCCGGCACTGCTTATCACTGTCCTGCCAGTTACGGAAGGATCCTTTGTGAAAATGATCGGCGGAAAGGAAACGCTTATGTATAAGCAGCTGCTAAGCAGTCCGTCTGTATACAGCTATATGCTGTTCGGATTAACATCTGCATTGTTTTTATCCGCACTCTTTTTAGCAGACTTCTCTCGTGAACGCGGCGATGAGGGGGCGTACCGCATATACAGAATAAACGCAATTATTCTCGGACCGGCTACTCTCCTGAGTGCAGTGATTGCGCTCGTCTCGGTCTCAATCCAAGGCAATGCCCGCTGGCTGCTATCGAATTTAGCGGACGAGATTCTTTGGTTTGCAGTCTCGCTTGGTCTGTTTGTTATTGGGTATGCAGCGCTTTGGTGGAGCAACAAGGGGTACAAAGAACTCGGCTGGCCCCGTGTTGCGGTTCTCTCTGTCGTTGCCCAATACGCCTTTGCAAGCTATGCCTACGGAAAGGCGCATCTGCCATACATCATTTTCCCTGACGTTACGATGTATACGAGCTTTACCCAAAAGACAACCTTCTACTCCCTGCTGATTTTGTACGCTGTCGGCATCGCCATTTTACTTCCAGGATTTATTATGTTTTGGAATTTATTTTTGAAAGACCGCACCTTTGCGGGCGATAAAAAGGAATAAGCTCCACTGTGAATACAGAGGAGCTTTCCTATCTCGCCGCTATCACTGATTCCCGCCCGCCAATAGACAGACAACGCCAGCCGCGGCTAAGTACAGATTATTACAGAAATTGCTTTTCTTACTTATATAACTCAGAGCCTTGTTCCTTAAACTCCTGCGCTTTTTCCTTCATACCTTCTTCTATCGCACTTGTTTCATTCAGCCCTTTTTCCTCCGCATATTGACGGATGTCGTGCGAAATTCTCATGCTGCAGAACTTCGGTCCACACATCGAACAGAAATGAGCTGTTTTTGCGCCTTCTGCCGGAAGGGTTTCATCATGATATTCCATCGCACGTTCAGGATCAAGCGCCAGATGGAATTGATCGCGCCAACGGAATTCAAAGCGCGCCTTAGACAATGCATCGTCACGCTGCTGCGCGCGCGGATGGCCCTTTGCAAGATCCGCTGCATGAGCCGCAATCTTATAGGCAATTACACCCTCACGTACATCGTTTTTATTCGGTAGGCCAAGATGCTCCTTCGGCGTCACGTAGCAAAGCATAGATGTACCAAACCAGCCGATCATTGCCGCGCCGATCGCTGAGGTAATGTGGTCGTATCCTGGCGCAATATCCGTCGTTAACGGACCAAGCGTATAGAATGGCGCCCCGTGACAGATTTCAATTTCCTTGTCGATATTTTCTTTAATCAAATGCATTGGCACATGTCCAGGACCTTCAATCATAACCTGGATATCATGCTTCCAAGCAATCGTTGTTAGTTCACCAAGCGTCTGTAATTCAGAAAATTGCGCTTCATCATTTGCATCAGCAATAGAGCCTGGACGCAGTCCATCTCCTAGTGAGAAGGAGATATCGTACTGCTTCATAATCTCGCAAATCTCTTCAAAATGTGTATATAAGAAGTTTTCCTGATGATGATATAAACACCACTGCGCCATAATCGAGCCGCCTCGTGAAACGATACCTGTTACACGCTTTGCTGTCATCGGAATATATCGAAGCAGCACACCAGCATGGATTGTAAAGTAATCTACACCCTGCTCCGCCTGCTCGATGAGCGTATCACGGTAAATCTCCCATGTTAGATTTTCCGCAATTCCATTTACCTTCTCAAGCGCTTGATACAATGGAACTGTGCCGACTGGAACAGGTGAATTACGCATAATCCATTCACGTGTTGTATGAATATTCTTTCCTGTGGAAAGGTCCATAATCGTATCGGCTCCCCAACGAGTTGCCCATGTCATCTTTTCAACCTCTTCCACAATGGAGGAACTAACCGCAGAGTTTCCAATATTGGCATTTACCTTCACGTGGAAATTACGGCCAATGATCATTGGCTCCAATTCTGGATGGTTGATGTTAGCAGGAAGAATCGCGCGTCCCTCAGCAATTTCCTGTCTCACGAAGTCAGGCGTTACACCTTCACGAATGGCAACAAACTCCATTTCAGGCGTAATGATCCCTTTTCGAGCATAGTGCATTTGGGTAACATTCTGTCCTGGCTTCGCACGAAGCGGCTTCCGGCTTAATCCTGGGAATATAGACGCTTTGTCTATGTCCTTGTAGCCATTATCCTCAGGCTTAATTTCCCGGCCGTCATACTCTTCTACATCTCCACGTTCAACAACCCATGCATAGCGCGGCGCTGGAATCCCTTTTTCTACATTTACTTCATAATCACATGCTGTATATGGACCGCTTGTGTCATAGACCCGAACCGGCTCATTTTCCACTTCGTTTGTTGGACTTAATGCGATTTCACGCATCGGTACCTGTACATCGGGACGTGATCCCTGTACAAATACCTTTTCACTTCCTGGAAGACTTGTTTTTAGCTCCAATTGCTTAATTGAGTCTGTTTGCGACATAATACCTTTCCCCTTTTCTTTATGTGACAAGGACATCAGTAAAACGCGCCAGCGCAACGTGCATACGAAAGCTCTCACAGTCGGCTACTGGCAGACTGCAGGCTAACATGTATAAAACAAAAAACGCCAGATCCTTATAGCAAAACAGGACCTGGCGTAAGCAGCATATGTACATGATGCAACACGTCTAAAAACTTCCCCACGCTGGTACGAGCCAGATCAGGTCCAAAGGGTTAAGAAGCATATCGCGCTTCCCTCTCAGCCTCACATACGAGGCACCCCTAGTATCACTTATAAATTTAATTTATATCCTTATTATACAGAAAGTAGTGGAAAGATAAAGCATTTTCTGAATATATTTTCTGAACGGGGACAGTGGACACGTCCTTCCCTTGCTTCCGCAGCAAAACATCCCGCATGTAAAGCGCGCAGCTTAGTAGCTGCTTTATGGAAGCTTTCTGTGTGTTCTCCCCGACGCAAGGCGCTTCTTTCCTATTATTATAAAAGCAGCCTTTCCTTGCAATAAGATCCACTTATCGTCTGCTTCTCTTTGATCGAAACATCCGTTTCCGTTTTGTATTCAATGTATCAAGTATAATATGAAGAGCGCTTGTCGTGAAAATCCCCAGCACCGCCGCACCAAGCACCGGCTTATGCGCACGGACAAGCCCTGGTAGTGCACCGTCTAATATTTGCACATTTAATATGTATAGAAACGGAAGAAAAATCACAAATAAATACAGTAGCCGGATCAAATCTCCAAGCACAATTGTATGTGTGAGGAAGGATCGGTGCGGCATGACAGCTCGATATGGGCGCCAAATGATGCGCAGCGGTCCCCAATTTCGATACGCTGAACTTACAGTATCTAAATCCGGCGTCAAAAAGTATGTGCCAAACACAAATCCTCCCGCAAACCACAGTAAAAAACCCCAGCTCGTCATCCCGTATGAAATGAGCAAACAAATAACAACGGGCAGACTTAATAAATTGAATCTTGTATGTGTTCTTCCTGATGGCATCTAAATTTCCCCTCACCTATCTACTGGCAAGCTTACTTTTCTTCGCTTGCTTCTTCTATTTTACGATCAATCTGGGAAGTGTCGGCATCTGAGCCAAACCATTGCGCAAGCTTAGCCTTCGCCTTTTGCTTCACTTCCTCATCAACATACTCGGCAGATTGCAGCAGCGCCGCGCTCAATACACCTAGATCATCCGTATACCCAAGACCGGCCATGATATCTGGAATCGCATCAACAGGTGCAATGAAATAAGCCAACGCTCCAACAATTGTGAACTTTACCCGCTTTGGAACATCTGGCCGCTGCAGGACATAAAACAAAAGCAAGCCCGTATACACCACGAAATGACCAGCCTTCTTTGCAGCCCCCTTCGTCTTATCCCAAAATGCTTCTACAGAAAATTTTTGTTCCATCTTAAAAACCTCCAATCTCATTCCCCATACTTTGTATTATATGGAGCAGTATGATTTTCCTCAAAATTACCCATCAATCCGCTGTAATTGTAAACATTCCTTCTCAGCACCAAACTAAATAAGCATGTTATATTTAATTGTTGACGAGCATATAAACGTAGTGATAAAGTTTTGTGTGATTGATGTAAATCATTTGTAAAAATTTTCAACCTATTATATAGTTTCTAAACAACCATGTTTATAGTATAATACAAAAATGACATTTGATAAAATTCCCATATCCCATATAAATTAGGAAAAACCGGGAATGACGCAATAGGAACGTAATTGCCCACTTTACATTGAGCATGCTTATGCCTCCGTGAAAAGATACACAATGCGACTCCATTGCGGAACTCCTTTTTTCTTTTTGTATAAAAGGCTATGTAAGGTGAGAAAGAGAAAGGGTGAGGGTGAATGAAGGAATCCCTGAAAGCACAATTCCAAAACGCCAAATTTACTTTATTAGCTGCTCTGTTCATATGGCTCAAAACCTATATCGTCACTCGTGTAAGCTTTGACCTAAAATTAGAGTCACCGATGCAGGAGTTTATTTTGTTTATTAGTCCGCTTGCATCGTCCTTGCTGCTAGTTGGCTTATCACTGTTTCTGACAGGCAAAAGGCGCAACTATATGGCAATCTTTATGGACTTCCTTTTAACAGTTATTTTAATTGGAAACGTAATGTTTTACGGCTTCTTTAATGACTTTGTGACACTGCCTGTTTTAATGCAAACGTCCAACTTCGGAAGCCTTGGTTCTAGTATAAAGGAATTATTCAACTACAAAATTTTATTAATGTTTGCAGATATTTTCTTCCTATTATACATAGCTAGGAAGGCACGCAGCTCTGTACGTGTCGAACGATTGAGCCGTCCATTTAAAGCATTGTATTTTCTTGTAACAGCTGCAGTATTCTTAGTGAATCTTGGACTTGCTGAAATGGAGCGTCCCGAATTGCTAACGCGTTCCTTCGACCGTGTTATGCTTGTCAAAAACTTAGGATTATATGTGCATCAGGTATATGATTTAGGCTTACAAGCTAGATCAAGCTCACAAAAAGCTTTCGCTGATGGCAGCAAGCTTCAGGAAACAGAAAACTATGTGAAAGCAAATGCTGTACATTCGGATCCCGCATTATTCGGCAGTGCAAAAGGAAAGAATGTAATTATAGTATCTCTTGAATCAACACAATCCTTCTTACTTGGGGCAAAGGTAAATGGACAGGAGGTTACTCCATTCCTGAACCAATTTATGAAGGAGAGCTATTATTTTGAAAACTTCTTCCACCAAACGGGTCAGGGTAAAACGTCCGATGCAGAGTTTTTAATTGATAACTCCCTTTATCCATTAGATCGCGGTGCTGTATACTTTACGCATTCAAATAATGAATTTGTAGCAACACCAGAAATATTGCGTCAGCAAGGCTACTATACAGCAGTATTTCATGCGAATAATGCAACGTTCTGGAACCGTAACATGATGTATCCGGCATTAGGATATGACCGTTACTTCAACGAATTAGATTATAAAACTACGCCAGAAACAAAAATTGGCTGGGGTTTAAAAGATATCGAATACTTTGATCAATCTGTTGAGATGTTAAAAACAATCAAGCAGCCGTTCTATACTCGCTTCCTGACGTTAACGAACCACTATCCGTTTACGTACAGTGATGACATGAAAATGATTGAGCCATTTAATTCTGGTGACGGCGTCTTGGACCGTTATTTTGTAACAGCTCGCTATCTGGATGAAGCATTAAAGAACTTTGTTGAGAAATTAAAAGCTGAAGGTCTTTATGACAACTCAATCCTTGTGTTCTACGGCGACCATTACGGTATTTCTGAAAACCATGACAAAGCCATGGCACAATTCTTAGGCAAAGAAGAAATTACGACATTTGACCATGTGAACCTACAGCGCACACCGCTATTCATTCACGTTCCAGGTCAAACAGAAGGAAAAACAATTTCTGCTCCTGCTGGTCAAGTGGATGTAAAGCCGACGATTTTAAGCTTACTTGGCGTTGATACATCAAACGATATCGAGTTTGGCCATGACTTATTTGCGCCAGATCGTAAACCATTTGTTGTATTCCGTGATGGTAACTTCGTAACAGACAAGTATTACTACTACGAAAACACATTCTACGACCGCAACACTGGTGAAGTAGTAACAGTTCCTGCAGCAGAAGCAAAAGCACTTATTGACCGTGCGCAAAATGAATTACGCATGTCTGATACAATCATTTCAGGTGACTTGCTTCGATTCTTTGATGGAAATAAGATCAAGACCGGAACTGTGAAAACAGCTATTAAAGAAGCAGAAAAAGAAGAATAAGCAAAAAGGCGGATTGATTCATCCGCCTTTTTTTATTTTTATTACGGTACATTATGTCCAAGAGAGCTAATATAAATCCGGAACCACTGCTGACGGCTGAGTGTAAGCTTTACTGCCTGCGCAGCTGTACGGACGCGTTCTATTTTCCCAGATCCTACGATTGGCATCATCTTTGCCGGATGCGCCAATAGCCAGGCATACATTACCTCATCGATGGAGTCCGCACCGATTTCCTCTTTTATTTCTTCTAAAGTGTTCTTAACCCGCGTTGCCCGTTCTGTTGAAGCAGAGAAAATGCTTCCGCCAGCAAGCGGGGACCATGCCATTGGTGCAATGCGCTTCTCTTGGCATTTCTCAATTGTCCCTTTTTCAAAATGCTCAAATTGCATAACCGAAATTTCCAACTGATTGGTTACAAGCGGCATGCTAAGGTAAGAAGCAAGCATCTCCATTTGTGACGGCAAGAAGTTAGAAACACCAAATTCAAGCACCTTTCCCTCCTGCTTGAGCTGAGCAAATGCCTCTGCTACCTCTGCCGGGTCCATAAACGGATCCGGACGGTGGATCAAAAGCGTGTCCACATAATCTGTTCCGAAGTGGCGCAGCGAATTTTCCACACTTCGGATGATATGCTCTTTGCTTGTATCATAATGATTCACGAGATGCTCAGGATATGCAGCCGAACGAAGCTTAATGCCACATTTTGTGACAATTTGCATCGAGGAACGCAAAGCTGGCTTCTCACGTAATGCTTGACCAAACAAAGCCTCACAGCTATAATCGCCATAGATGTCTGCATGGTCAAAGGTGGTAATCCCCATCTCCAGACATTCCTCAATCAATCGAAGCAGCTCCTGCTTGTCCATCCCCCACTCCCGCAGCCGCCACATCCCGTGCACAATCCGGGAAAATGATACCTGTTCTGAAAGCTGTACTGTTTGCATATGTATAGTCCCCTCTCTATTAAAGACTTCTGTTCTATTATAACAAAATATGTCTGCTGTTCTTGCAGCAAAAATCCGCTTCCCTCTTCATTCCTACAAAAGCTTCACATTCAATTTACAGTAGCTTTATATTTATAGCCTATACTAAACCTGTCTAGATGATGTTCCTAGCATAAACCCTCTTTATGCGGCGATGTATCGACACGGCGCACAACGTTTCTCGTTGAAACGTTGTTTTTTTTTGTGACAAATAAGCAGGATTCTTAAAAAAAATGCCTAATTGTATTCAAAAGAGCCTTATTTCATCCTAACGCAAATAGAAATGGGGAGAAAATACATATGAGCTACGAACCAATTGTATTATTCGAAGAACAATTTGTAGATACGAGACAAGCAAAGCCTTCTATTGACATGGAGGAACGCGGTTTGCAGTTTGGTGATGGTGTGTATGAGGTAATCCGATTATATGAAGGTACATTTCATTTATTAGGGCCTCATTTAGCACGCTTATACCGTTCCATGGAGGAAATTGAACTTATCCCTCATTTTTCAAAAGCACTGCTTGTGAAGTGGTTATACGAGCTAGTGGAGCATAACGAATTTACCGGAAATGGCAGTGTCTATTTACAGGTAACACGCGGCGTTCAATCCCGCAGCCACGCATATGCTGCAAACACTAAGCCGACGCTCTATGCATACCTCACGAAAAAGGAACGCCCAACTGATGAGATGCTCCGTGGTATTCACGCTTGTACAGAGCAGGATATCCGTTGGCTTCGCTGCGATATTAAATCGCTCAATTTGCTTCCCAATGTTATGGCAAAAACAAATGCGGAACGAAAAAACTGCCAGGAGGCCCTGCTCGTTCGGAGCGGCATTGTTACGGAAGGAAGCAGTTCAAACTGCTTTATCGTCAAAAACGGAACACTCTATACCCACCCTGCCAATCACCTGATTTTAAATGGGATCGTCCGGCAATACATCCTCTCCCTCGCCGTAAAGCTTGGTATTTCTGTACGGGAGGAAGTATTTAGCGTCCGGGATGTGCTACAGGCAGATGAATGCTTTATTACCGGAACAACATCGGAAATTACCCCGGTCACGCATCTTGATGGTACTGCGATCTCTCATGGGATTGTTGGTCGAGTTACAAGGCAGCTGCAAACAAGCTTCCAAGAAAGCCTGCCTGGGGATCGAATTGCCTTTCAATTATAAGGTCGCCTACAGCGGCCTTTTTTTACACCTTAAAGAAAACTCGCCGATTGGCGAGCCCTGCTCTTGGGCGAAGACAGAGGCGTAGTTGCACTTATACTGTATTCCTAAAATTTCCGACTACGTCGAATCGGCTTCCGGCTGGAAATTTATACTTTCTTACAGTGTAAAAGTAAGCTGTAAATTTCTCACTACGTCGAATGGTCTCCCAGCTAGAAATTTATACTTTCTTACAGTGTTAACAAAGCTACAAGCTCCTATCATTTATAGAGCTTCCCACAGTGCAACTCAAAAAGCCTCCCCCTCCTTTCCTATCACCAGCTCATTTCTCATATACGGATTAAAGAATAAACATTGACAGTACTACGTATCCAATTTAAGATTTTTAACGTTGGTAAATTTTACATCAACTGAATTTTATAAAAGAGAGGATACGAAGAAAATGAAGAAAGTTCTCGGCAGCATAGCCGCCCTGTCCGCCTTAGGAGCCACAGCGGCTATTGACCATGCAGAAGCATCGGCGTCAGAGCCATCCGTACCAAGCGAGACAAGCGTTGCCCACCACACGGTGGAAGCAGATGCCCTCCGCGTACGTACTGGTCCTAGCACCTCCCATGGCATACTTGGCCTTGTAAGAGAAGGGCAGGAGCTAGAAGTCACAGGTGAACAGCAAGGCTGGTATGAAATTGATTATAATGGGGAAACGGCATATGTAAGTAAAGATTATGTTAGCAGCACCTCCTATACTGTTAATGTATCATCATTGCGTGTTCGCGTCGGTCCTAGCAACGCTCACCCTGTTATCGGATATGTTCAAAAGGGACAAGAGGTTACGGTAGTATCAGAACTGGAGCATTGGTATAAAATTAACTTTAACGGACAAACAGCATATGTAGGTAAGGATTATATTTCTGCTGGAAGCGACAGCCAAGCAGAAACAAGTTCCCCTGTCACTGTGCAACAAGACGGTACATACGTTGTAGATGCTGCCTCCTTGCGTGTCAGAACAGGAGCTGGGACCTACCACCCTATCATCGGCGGTGTCTTGGAAGGACAAGCATTGCAGGTAACCGGCGTAGAAAACGGCTGGTATCAAGTCACATATAAGGGTGCAACAGGTTATGTTAGCAGTGAATATGTCCGCTTTGTACAAGGTGGTACAAATGTTGAAAATACTGTAGCTGCAGCCCCTGCGGCACCAACAACGCAAAGCCTTTATGTAGACACGGCTTCCTTAAACGTCCGTAGCGGAGC
>NZ_JASATP010000014.1:0-131708 GCF_038440375.1 Bacillus sp. OTU530 | reverse complement strand
ATAAAAAAACCCCCCCCCCCCCGCTCTTCCCCGGGGCCGCCACTGAACTAAAGTTGATGGCAATGGCGGAAACGCTTCTTTTTTACACTTTTAGAAAGTATAAATTTCTGGCTGGAAGACAATTCAAACGTGTTTTATGAGGTATTGTTATAAATGTTTGTAAAATTGTCAAACTCTTGGATAGGTAATGATAGGTTTTTACTGTTATGATGAAGGAAAGGCATAAGAAGCAACAGAATGGCCAAATTTAGAGTAATAGATGAGAAAGGCAGGTGAATCCGTTTTCTGGGGTTTTCTAGAAACGGTAATGAATATGCAAAATGATATCAAAATTTTGGTTGTGGATGATGAAGAACGGATTCGACGTTTATTAAAAATGTATTTAGAGCGGGAAAATTATACAATTGATGAGGCTGATAATGGTGAGATCGCCTTATCGAAGGCGTTGCAGTTTGAGTATGATTTAATCTTGCTTGATTTAATGATGCCTGGAAAAGACGGCCTTGAGGTATGCCGAGAGATTCGGGAAAAGAAAGCAACTCCGATTATTATGTTGACTGCAAAGGGAGAAGAAGTGAACCGTGTACAGGGATTTGAAGTAGGGACAGACGATTATATTGTAAAGCCGTTCAGTCCGCGTGAGGTTGTACTGCGGGTGAAAGCTTTGCTGCGTCGTGCAACTTCTACAACGTTTTTTACGAAAGAAACGGCCACCAAGGATATCATCGTTTTTCCGTACCTTACAATTGATAATGATGCCCACCGTGTCATGGCAGATGGGCAAGAAGTAAATCTAACGCCAAAGGAATATGAATTGCTTTTATTTTTGGCAAAGTCACCGGATAAGGTATTTGACCGTGAGCAGCTTTTGAAAGAAGTATGGCAATATGAGTTTTTTGGCGATTTACGTACAGTTGATACGCACGTAAAGCGTTTGCGTGAAAAACTAAATAAAAAGTCTCCGAACGCAGCGAGAATGATTGTAACTGTTTGGGGAGTCGGGTATAAATTTGAGGTCGTGAGCGAGTAATGCTTTGGAGAAGTGTAGTCGGAAAGCTTTGGGTTACTATTTTACTGCTTGTTTCCGTCGTGCTAGGCTTCGTGGCAATTCTGTTGCTGCAGTTTTTCGAAAATTATTATGTCGACACGAGTGAGACAAGACTTACAAATGTGGCGACACGAATTTCAGAAATGATTGGAGACGGGATGGATGAACAAACGGTTGAAACCGTTGCTTATCAATTCGTTGATCCGCTCTCCCGTATTATTGTCGTAAAGAATGGGAAGGCAGCTTCATATTCTCCAGAGGAAAAGGGACTTGTAAATCTTACAGTGGAGGATTTAAAAGCCGACCCCGATTTGGTAAAGGTGTTTACAGAACAAAAAACAGTGCACAAAAAGATGTCTATACCTTCGGTGGATGATACTTCAAATGGTGAAATTATGATTGTCGGGGTTCCGATGAAGAACGGGGGAGGGGCTGCATTTGTATATCAATCTCTCCAAGTAGCGCAGCAGGCTGTTGCAAAGTCGATGGATTTTATCCTTTTATCAGCTGGAATTGCTATTATTCTGACGACATTTTTTGCTTTTTTCTTATCTACCCGTATTACTGCTCCGTTACGGAAAATGAGAGAGGTTGCGTTTGAAATTGCCCGAGGAAAATTTCAAATGAAGGCACCCGCGGTTTCGCAGGATGAAATCGGCGAATTGGCAACTGCTTTAAATCAAATGGGAAAACAGCTAAAATTTAATATCAATGCTTTGCAGCAGGAAAAGGAACAGTTGTCTGGTATTTTGACAAGTATGGCAGATGGAGTCATTACGCTAAACCAAGAGGGCGAGGTGGTTGTCGTAAACCCGCCTGCTGAGAAATTTTTAAAGTTTTGGAATGAAGAGAATGGGACGGGTGAAGAAGAAAAGCTTCCGCCAGCGCTTGTGCAGCTATTTCATGAGGTAGGCCATGATGAACGCGAAAAGGCAATTGAACTGCATTTGCAAAAAGGGAACTATGTGGTGCTCATGACTCCGCTTTATAATCAAACGAAAGTTCGCGGTGCAGTAGCGGTGCTTCGCGATATGACGGAGGAGCGCCGGCTGGAGAAGATGCACAAGGATTTTATTGCAAATGTCTCACACGAACTTCGTACACCTATGGCGATGCTGCAAGGATACAGTGAGGCCATTTTAGATGATATTGTAACTACGAAGGAAGAAGTGAGAGAGTTTACCCAAATTATTTACGATGAATCTGTTCGCCTTGGTCGTCTTGTGAACGAACTGCTCGATCTTGCTAGGATGGAAAGCGGGCGTGTTGAATTATATGTATCAGAAGTGGAAATCGTTGCATTTGTGGAGAAAATGATTCGTAAGTTCCAAGGGATGGCAGCTGAAAAGGATGTACGGCTATATGCCCAGTTTGCAACAGATGTTGAAAAATATGCGTTTGATGGAGACCGCATGGAGCAGGTACTAACAAATCTCGTTGATAACGCTGTGCGTCATACAAGTGCAAAAGGAAATGTTTCTCTCATTGTTCATGAGCGGGCTGATGGTCTTGTATTTGAAGTGAAAGATTCCGGGATCGGTATACCACAGGAAGATATTCCTTTTGTTTTTGAGCGTTTTTATAAAGGGGATAAGGCAAGAACACGAAGCATAGATGGAGGTACAGGTCTCGGATTAGCCATTGCTAAAAATATTGTAGAAGCACATGGAGGAGAAATTTCCGTTTCAAGTGTTGTGAATGAAGGAACGACATTTTCTGTGTTTCTTCCGAAGCAGTTATGCTAATGTGGTGCAGCTGTACTAATTCCAGGGAGGGGAATCAGTATGAAATTGTATACGAAAACAGGGGATGGAGGAAAAACGAGTTTAATTGGCGGGCGTGTTGACAAGCACCATCTTCGTGTTGAGGCGTACGGAACTATTGACGAGGCGAATTCCTTTATTGGCCAAGCGATGACGATGCTGACGGATGCGAAGTTTGCCGATGTGTATCAGGAGCTTAAGAAAATACAACATGAATTATTTGACTGTGGCGGAGACCTAGCGATTGTACAGAATAAAATTCCGTATAAAGCAACCGCAGAAATGATTACGTTTCTAGAGCAGCGTATTGATGCATATATTGACGAGGCGCCGCCGCTTGAACGTTTTATTTTGCCAGGAGGAACTCCGGCAGCGGCAGCGATTCATATAGCGAGGACTGTGACGCGTAGAGCAGAGCGCTGTATTGTAGCGCTCAAGCAAACCGAAGAAATAAATACCTATGTTTTGGCTTATATAAATCGTTTATCTGACTACTTGTTTGCGATAGCTAGAGTGGTAAATGCTCGGTCTGGTGTACAGGATGTGGAATATGCAAGGAGTGCGATTGTGTTCCGGGATAAACCAGAACAGAAGGAAATAGAACCCTCAGAATGACGGTTATGTGTGCAAAAAAATGTCTGCCGCTTTGCGGTAGACATTTTTTTGTATTTTAAGAAAGAAGTTTCCACTTTCCCCCGTTGTGGTAGAAATGCAGGAAAATTGCTAGCCTACTATCCTTTCTATTTTTTTTGCATACTTTTTCGTTAGGCTATGCAAAATAGATAAGGTGAATCTTAAGATAAAACGGAGGTTGAGGAATGAGAGGGTATAGGAAGTGCTTGTTTTTGCTGTTTGCATTCGGTTCCTTGTATGCAGGAGGTGCAGAAGCAGCAGAACAATGGACATGGCCTGTGTCCGGGGTGATTAGCGATTATTTTGGAACGCGAAATGGCAAGCATTATGGAATTGATGTGGCCGCCGCAGTAGGGACGACAATTGTGTCTGCAGGTGATGGCAAGGTGACAAAATCGTATTATTCTAGTTCGTATGGAAATGTTGTATTTATCCGGCATAGCAACGGCTATGAAGCAGTGTACGCACATATGAAGCAGCGTCTTGTAAAAGAGGGGCAGCAGGTTACAGCGGGTCAACCGATTGGGCAGGTAGGAAATACAGGGCAATCACATGGTGCTCATTTACATTTTGAGGTGCATAAGGGGTCATGGAACTTCGGAAAAACAAATGCTATTAATCCGTTGGCTGTACTTGGAGAGCCGTTACATGAGAGTGTTTCATCGTCCTCCTATATTGTGCAGAGGGGAGATACTCTAACCGCAATTGCAAGGAAATTCGGGATGACGGTTGAAGAATTAAAGCAGGTCAACCAGTTGAGTCGCGATGTAATTTATCCGTCTCAAAAGCTGACGATTAATTAAGTAGAATAGTTTGTTTATAACCAAAAGGAGACATCAAAAGAGCAGAATTGCTTGTTTGATGTCTCCTTTACATAGTTTTGTTTTGGAGCGGTGTCTATTTTCACAGTTAAATAACATTCTTACAAAAGAAAAAAGTATATTCCGTGGTACGGAACATACCGAATACTTCTATAAACCGTCCCCGCCTGAACCATGCGTCTTATGTGCAGGTTGTTTTACTGTGCTGAGGAAACAAAGGAGGGACATAACCACTTTTCCGAATTATAGTCAACAGCTCTCTTTACCAAAAAATGAAAATAGAAATAAAGCCAGTGATACATAAATAGCTGTAAATATAGAGGACTTTTTCCCTTGTTTTCGGTTCTAATTTTGGCAGGACAATTGTCGGTTCAATAAGCCCGATCGTTAAGCAAAGCAACCCGAGAAGCATTATCCCAATCGAAAGGGAGAACATGGCGATCTCGGCTTTATAAGGCAGGAGCAGCTTAAATAAAAACGAAAGCAGCGCGCTGTAAAGCAGCGAGGCTATATATATGTTTCGTTTTGTTTTCGAACGGTAGCCAGGAATTTTCCGCCATGCTGGCCGCGGCATTTCTTCTATAGAAAGCGTAGTATACGTCTCGATAAGTTGTTGGACTTCTTTTCCTTTATGCATAATATATAAAATCCAGTTGGGCTCGCCTTGAAAGATAAACTGTGAATTTGTTAAATAATGGTCCACTTTTACATTTTGCCAGCTAGACCAAGGATGACGTGTAATGAGCTTCATTTTGCTCTCAAGCGTTTTATCATATTCATAAATGCTAATGCCGTCTGTATCAAAGGCTGCATAATGAAAATGCTTGGATAGTTTTCCGAAGTCTACCTGACAATAAAACAGTAAGTCCCGTTTTAAATAAAAATACTCTTTTCGAAGACTTTTTTTCATTACTTCGTGTATAGTCTGTTTTTGTTGTTTTTTCATGGTACTTCCTCCAACAAGAAACATAGCTTTTTCCGCTGTAAGCGAGGGAGGCTCGTTTAAATCAAAAACGCTATTCCAGCAGGAATAACGTTCTTATGTGACTATTCAAATTTTAGAGCATCACCATCAAATGACTCGTCCGCAACTTTGATGGAATCTGTTGGGCATCCTTCGAATGCGTCCATCATGTCGTCTATTAATACGTCTGGAATTTCCACGATCCCCTGGTTATCGTCAAGCGTTACAAACGCAATGCCTTCATCGTCGTAATCGTAAATATCTGGTGCAGCTGCTCCACAAGCTCCACAAGCAATGCAAGTTTCTTTGTCAACAATAGTGTACTTTGGCATTTCTGTATACCTCCCGATAATATGTATATAACATAAAATATTCATTAGGTAGTGTTGTGCTAATGAAAGAAAATTCTACCCTTATTTTAAAACGGTTTGTCGAGATTTTCAATACAAAAGTATAATGATAATGCTTATCAATTAAAAATGTCAATCAAATTTGTAAATTATTCAAAAGAAATGAGCAAATAAACATTTTTTTTTGTTACACGGCCAGGCAAAATGATTCATAAATGACTGCTCCTATGCTCGTTTGTTACAATACATATAACAGCAAAAGAGGGAGTGAAATTTCTTGCAGCTGCTATATACAATTTTGTACGGCTTACAGCGAATAAAAGGGGAACGTACAGCATCTTCCATTTACCACTTGTTAAAAGGTAAGCGTTCGTCCCAAACGTTGCAGGATGGTGCGATCTATCGTCTGTCATTTTTGTTTGGCGTGTATAAGAAACTGAACCGACACGTTTATGATGAACAAATCCAGCTTCTTTTAAACGAAAATTGTATTGAACAAATACAGGAAAATACGTATGCTGTAACTGCGAAGGGAGAGGACAGGCTGGCGCAGTATGGCGCTGTTGTTCCTTTTCCCATGCATTTGGGGGGATTGCGTTATGGAGATACGGGTGAAGTGCTTTGGAAGCGTCTTTCCCTTGTTGTGCAAAGTTTATCGCATTTACAGAGAAATAGTTCTTCTTTTCTCCCTATTCAGCAGGACATAGAAGTGACAGAATGGGTGAAAAGGTTTTTTTTATCGGCGCTAGTTTCGCGTACGCAGCTAGCAGCTGCTTTGTATGAAGAATGCATGAGTGCGCTCTCCGCTCTGACGGAAGCAGAATGTACTGTATTTGTGTTACGGCTCAGCGGCTATCACCGAGTTGGATATACGGAAGGGCAGATTGCTGAGATGCTGGATGAGGATTCTCTTCGCATTCATTTCCAATTCCTTAGCGCGCTTCATTGGCTCACAAAGCAGGGGCTTGAGGAGGATGGAAGATATCCGTTATTGTCGCAAATGACATCCTATAAAGAAAAAAGAGTTGCTGTACTGAGCTTATCCACCATTAAAACGTACGATTTGTGGAAGCAAGGAAAAACAATAGCGGAGACAGTGCGCATACGCGGCTTAAAGCGAAGTACTATTGAGGACCACATTGTAGAGATTGCGTTGCATGAGCCGGATTTCCCGATTGAATCCTTTCTGGCAGAAGATAAAGTGAAAAGGATCACGGAAACGATTCAACGCATGAATACAAGAAGGCTGCGAGAATTGAAAAAGTATGCAGGAGACGATGTAAGCTATTTCGATATTAGACTGGTGCTTGCAAGGATAGGGGGAGCGAATGAGGATTGAGGATGTGTTATATGAAAAATTCGGTTACCGTGTTTTTCGCATCGGACAGAAGGGAATTATTGAGGACCTACTGCGCGGTGTTTCTGTTGTAGCGATGCTGCCAACTGGGGGAGGAAAGTCCGTTTGTTACCAAGTTCCAGGATATATGATGCACGGGATTGTATTGATTGTATCGCCGTTGCTATCCTTAATGGAGGATCAGGTCAATCAATTGCGGCTTATTGGGGAGAAGCGTGTTATTGCATTTAACAGCTTTCGCACAATGGAAGAAAAGAGAGAGGCTATTCGCAATCTCAGTTTTTATAAATTTATTTTTGCATCTCCGGAAATGCTGCAGGCTCGCTCTTTTCTCCATGCCCTCAAACAGATGAACATCGCTCTATTTGTTGTAGATGAAGCGCACTGTATTTCGCAATGGGGGTATGATTTTCGACCGGACTACAAAAAGCTTGATCATGTCATTCAGGAGCTTGGAAATCCCGCTGTACTTGCACTAACAGCTACAGCGACAAGAGAGGTGCTGGAGGATATTGCTCATAGTCTTCATCTAACGACTGCCTCGTTTCATTTGCATTCTGTAGATCGTCCTAATATTGCCTTACAGGTAGAGCACGTAGAAACACTTGATGACAAAAAAGAAAGAGTGCTTTTATATGCTAGTCAGCTGCAAGGGCCGGGCATTATTTATTGCTCAAGCCGCAGTTGGGCTGAAGCGCTTGCGCAAGCGCTGCGAGCATCAGGGATAGAAGGGGTAGCGTATTATCACGGCGGTATGGAGCAGGAGGAGCGGATGCTCATTCAGCAGCAGTTTATGAAAGGGCAGCTTTCTATCATTGTTTGTACAAGTGCCTTTGGAATGGGAATTAATAAACCTGATGTTCGCTATATTATTCATTTTCATTATTCTTCTAACTTAGAGTCATATTTGCAGGAAATCGGAAGAGCAGGACGAGATGGAGGGGCGAGCATTGCCATTTTATTATTCTGTACGGTTGATCATGAATTGCCGCTCTCTCTTATTCAGGAGGAACTTCCGAATGAGAGAAGCATAGCGTATTGTCTTTCTTTGTTTAAGGAGGAACTGATTCGTCGACCGGTGCTCCTGCTATCTGATGCCGAATATATAGCGCGAAATGTTGCGGGTTTTGCAGAGCAACATTGGCGGTTTTTACAATATCGCCTCGAGCAAATTGGCGCAGTGCAAGGCAAAGAACTTATCCTAGAGGCGATCCCTTCCCATGCTCCTGCCCTATTTTATGAAAGGGTAGTAGAAAGGCTTAACCGAAAATATGAAAAGCTACAAGTGATGCGGCGTTGGCTGGAGGGAAGCGGCTGCCGAAGAGAATCGCTGCTTCGGTTTTTTGACTATGAAAAAGAGAGCGAGCCTAA
The DNA here is from genome assembly GCF_038440375.1 of Bacillus sp. OTU530. NCBI lineage: Bacteria > Bacillati > Bacillota > Bacilli > Caryophanales > Bacillaceae > Bacillus > Bacillus sp. OTU530. The sequence goes on along the minus strand of NZ_JASATP010000014.1, from coordinate 123,401 downwards.
GCAATGCTGTGATGTTTGCGGAATCATGCTTGATGCGTATAAAAAGAACGGCAAGAGCGGTGCGCTTCCTTATGCGGGATGGCGTGAGGAGCTGAAGCAAATACTGGGTATTGGAGAAATGGAAGCTATATGAAAAGCCAGCAGGAGAAAATTAAAAATATGTCTGACCGTGAGCTACGGCTCAATTTGTATATTACACAAGCTCTTATTTTGTTTGCGTGTATGATTTTATCGTACTGGCTGTTTGATGATGCCGCATCATTTTTAGCTATGTGGCAATGGAAGCCTATTTCTATCGTCTTGCTCGGGGGAGGAGCGGCTTTTGTGATTATTATAATGGATTACGCTGCTATGCGTGTGTTTCCTGAGTCCTGGTTTGATGACGGAGGGATTAATGAACGGATGTTTCGCGGCTTATCCATTCCGCATTTGCTAGGCATTACGCTCTTAATAGGAACTTGCGAGGAACTATTATTTCGCGGCATTTTGCAAACGCACTTTGGATTGATTGCTGCAAGTGTGATGTTTGCTGTTTTACATGTGCGTTATATAAAAAAGCCATTTTTATTTTGTTTTGTGTTAATAATTAGCATAGCCTTTGGGTATTTGTTTGCGTATACAGGAAACCTTTTGGTTACAATTTTCTCCCATTTTCTTGTGGACTTTGTGATGGGCTTATACTTGCGCCGGAAAAATGAAGATATGTTATGATTTGTGTAAGTTATGTGTTAGTAATTGTACAATTAAAATGTAAGGAGTATACAATGATTGTTATTTTGCTGCTCGTTATCATCGCATGTCTTACTTGGATTGTTTTTATGTATAAGGAAGCACATGTAAATCGGGTTATATATCAAGAATACTGTTTTCCTGATTTCCCTCGAAGCTTTGGAGAGGTTCGTATTTTTTTTATTTCAGATATTCATAAGCGACAGCTGCCAGATACATGGATTCGTGATATGCAAGGAAAAGCGGATTTTGTGGTAATCGGGGGCGATTTAACGGAAAAAGGAGTGCCGCTTACAAGGGTGTCACATAATCTTCGTCTGCTCAGCCAGATTGGCCCTGTTTATTTTGTTTGGGGCAATAATGACTATGAAACGGAACGTCATGATTTAGATGCGCTTCTTCTTGATCATAAGGTGAAGAGCTTAGATAATACAGCTGTTTTGTTTGAGTCAGAAGAAGGGGAAAAGCTTTGGCTGCTCGGTGTTGATGATACATCGTTAGGCAAAGATCGTTTGGATTGGGCGCTAGCAGATTGTGGGGAGGAAGGGTTTCGCATTCTTGTTAGTCATAACCCAGATATCGTTCAAAAGTTTACAGAGAAAGAGCGTATTTCATTTGTGCTAAGCGGCCATACACATGGGGGACAAATCTATTTGTTACCCTCAGACAAATATATGCGAGGAGGAACTTACTCGTATGCGCACACATTATTGTTGGTCAGCAACGGTTATGGTACAACATTCGTTCCGCTGCGGTTTCGTGCTCCTGTGCAAACTCACTTACTCTCGCTAAAAAGGAAAGAAGTATAGATTTATTGTTTAAGGTGGGAAAGGGTATGTCAACCTTAGAAGGGAAATACAACATTAAGGCAGTTTCAAACATGCTTGGTATTCAGTCAGGCACGTTGCGAGCATGGGAAAGACGTTATCAAATTATTGCTCCAAAACGCAATGAAGCAGGTCATCGTCTTTATACCGAGGAGCATGTAAAGATATTAAAGTGGCTGATCACAAAGGTGAATGAAGGATTTACAATCGGACAGGCAGTAAATTTACTTGAAAGCAATCAGTTGAATACCCAAGTGTTTTCCGAACAAGAGAATAATAAAGCACAGTCATTAACTGAAGCAATTTTGTATGCATTGTTAAAGTTTGATGAGATGAAGGCGCATGAACATTTGAATGAAGCGTTTAGTTTATTTTCTGTTGAAAAGGTAACAATGGATATTTTGCGGGGAATTTTAGTGCGGATTGGGGAGCTTTGGCGGCAGGGGGCTATTATAAGTGCTCATGAGCATTATGCTACATCTTTTCTACGTTCGCGAATTGGTATGATTTATCATAATCTACCTGCTAATGCTGTGCTGCCAAAAGTCGTTGCTGTATGCGGGCCAGGGGATTCTCATGAGCTTGGACTGTTGATTTTTACGATTTATTTACGCCGTAAAGGCTATGAGGTTATATATCTTGGGACAAGCATTGATGAAAAAGATATTCATGCTATCATTGAAGAAGTAAGGCCTAAATTTTTATTTATGTCCTGCACGTTGACAAAATATGTTGTCCCAACGATAAAACTTGCCAATTGCTTGCGGGAGGAGTATGATTATCTATCCATAGGACTCGGAGGAACTGCTTTTTCGCTCTTGCCTGAGCAAGAAAGAGCGGCGCTAGAGGAGTATCTTGTGGGAACAACGAAAGACGATTGGGATCAATGGATGGTGAGAGCGTAGCCTCATTCTATGAACCATCCGATTCATCCTTCATATAATAAACATTAGGTGTAACGGTTGAGGTAAGGAGGGTAAGAGATGAGATTGGAACGTTTGAACTACAATAAAATCAAGATTTTCCTTACGTTTGACGATTTGTTGGAACGTGGGCTCACGAAAGAAGATTTATGGCAAAATGCGCCGAAAGTACAGCAGCTGTTTCGCGATATGATGCATGAGGCAAATAAAGAGCTTGGATTTGAGGCAGACGGACCAATTGCTGTAGAAGTATTCTCACTTCAGGCGCAAGGTATGGTTGTCATCGTGACAAAGGAGCATCAAGAGATAGGGCTGGATGAAGACTTTAGCGATGACTTTATTGAAATGCAGGTAACTCTTGATGAGAGCGAGGATATTTTATATGAGTTTGCTTCATTCGAGGACGTTGTTTCCTTGGCAGAGCGTTTATATCCTCTGGGGATTGAAAATGGGAAATTGTATTCCTTTCAAAATCATTTCTACTTATTGCTGGAAGAATCAGCTACATCGCTCTCTCATGAAAATTTAATCGCTATCTTGGCGGAATTCGGAAATTCTGCAACGATTACAATCTATAGGTTAATGGAATATGGGAAGGAACTGATGGCAGAGCGTGCATTAGCCCAGTTGTATCACTATTTTGTAGCGAAATCAAACCTCAACTAAGGTATAGTTGGGGTTTTTTTGCACTGTAGGAGTATAAATTTCCAGCGAGAGGTCATTCGACGTAGTCGGAAATTTTAGGGATACAGTATAAGTAGGGCTACGCCTCTGTTCTCGCCTAGGGGCAGAGCTTGCCAATCGGCGAGTTTTCTTTACACTTTAGGAAAGTATAAATTTCTAGCTAGAAGCAAGTTCGACGTAGTAAGAAATTTTAGGAACAAAGTGTAAGTGCAACTATGCCTCTGTCTTCGCCCAAGAGCAGGGCTTGCCAATCGGCGAGTTTTCTTTACACTTTAGGAAAGTATAAATTTCTAGCTAGAAGCAAGTTCGACGTAGTAAGAAATTTTAGAAACAAAGTGTAAGTGCAACTACGCCTCTGTCTTCGCCCAAGAGCAGGGCTTGCCAATCGGCGAGTTTTCTTTATCAGAAAGGATGCATGATGCTTTTTTATTACGGAAAACCTATTATAACCATGTTTTTAAGTGCTTATGAACCGGAGATGTCAAATTTTGCATTCCGGTTTTCAGAGTGTATACTAAGCAATAAAGGCTTACTCAAGAAATGTATACAGGGGGTTTACTGATTATGGTGGCCGAAAAGGGAGATCATTCACAACAGAAAGCTGAACAATTAGATGTATTGAGATCTACACAAATTGTTATCCATCAGGCGTTAGACAAGCTAGGCTATTCGCAAGAAGTATATGAACTGCTAAAAGAACCTATCCGCATGATGACGGTAAAGATCCCAATTCGTATGGATGATGGCACTGTGAAGGTATTTACAGGTTATCGCGCACAGCATAATGATGCAGTGGGACCAACAAAGGGGGGCATTCGCTTTCACCCGAATGTAACAGAAAAGGAAGTAAAAGCTTTGTCAATTTGGATGAGCTTAAAGTGCGGTATTGTGGATCTGCCTTATGGTGGCGGAAAGGGTGGTATTGTTTGTGATCCGCGTGACATGTCGTTCCGCGAGTTAGAACGTTTAAGCCGCGGATATGTAAGAGCAATTAGTCAAATTGTAGGACCAACAAAAGATATTCCGGCACCTGATGTATTCACAAACTCGCAAATTATGGCGTGGATGATGGATGAATACAGCCGGATTGACGAGTTTAATTCACCTGGCTTCATTACAGGAAAGCCTCTTGTGCTCGGAGGATCGCATGGACGTGAAACCGCTACCGCAAAGGGCGTGACGATTTGTATTCGAGAAGCTGCTAGGCGAAAAGGAATTAACATTGAGGGTGCCCGTGTTGTTGTACAAGGATTCGGAAATGCGGGCAGCTATCTTGCAAAATTCATGTATGATGCTGGAGCAAAGGTAATAGGGATTTCTGATGCGTATGGGGCGCTGCATGACCCGAACGGACTTGATATCGATTATTTGCTTGACCGTCGTGATAGCTTTGGAACGGTAACGAAGCTGTTTACAAACACAATTACAAATAAAGAGCTGCTTGAGCTTGACTGTGATATTCTCGTACCGGCAGCAATCGAAAATCAAATTACGGAAGACAATGCGCCTCATATTAAAGCAAAAATCATTGTGGAGGCAGCTAATGGTCCGACTACCTTGCAAGCGACAAGTATTTTAACAGAGCGCGGTATCTTACTCGTTCCTGACGTATTAGCCAGTGCGGGCGGCGTGACGGTATCGTATTTTGAATGGGTGCAAAATAATCAGGGTTACTATTGGACGGAAGAGGAAGTAGAAGAAAGACTGGAAAAGGTAATGGTAAAGTCATTTAGCTCTGTATATGAAATGTCCCAAGTTCGCAAGGTGAACATGCGTCTTGCTGCTTATATGGTTGGTGTTCGCAAGATGGCAGAAGCGAGCCGATTCAGAGGCTGGGTATAACCGGAAAAATGTCCAAAACGACAGTGCTTGTTGTTTCGGGCATTTTTTGTTTGTATTTTACACTTGCCGAAGCAACAAACTGTGCTGACGCTTTGCACTAACCGGTATTTGCTTTATTGGCAAGGTTGTGTGTGGCGGTTTTACTTCTATTGGGACGAACGGTTGGAATACATATATAGGGATATATCATGCATGGAGATGATCAGATGAGATTTCCGATAGAACGAATTTATATTAGCTACGGCAACTCTAGACCCGGCAGCCGTTTGTCAAAAGTCCGTTTTATTGTAGCGCATGATACAGGGAATCCCGGGAGCAATGCCATTGGAAACCGTGACTATTTTCAGGAAACAATGCCCAAATCGTCTGCTCATACGTTCGTTGATGATCAGCGTATTATTGAAATGATTCCCATTGATGAAGTTGCGTATCATGTCAGATACAGCGTACCAACCGATAATGAGCTGTATGGGTATAATGCAAACAGTGCTGCAATAGGCGTAGAGCTTTGCTACGGAGGGAATATTAGTTTTTGGGATGCCTATACAAGATATGCCTGGTACCTCGCATATCTATGTCAGGTATATGGGCTGAATCCCAAAACAGATATTGTGTCTCATAAACGGCTCGATCCAGCACGCAAAATCGATCCCGAAAATGTTTTGAAGCAGCAAGGTATTCCGTTCAAACAATTTTTAAATGATGTATATCGTATGTATGTATCGCTTAGATGACAAACAGTGCAGAAAAGCATACAATACAAATGGGCGCCTACTTCGAATGGTAGGTTTTTTCTTTTTATATATGTGGTTATCGAAACGGAGTGTTGGGGAGTGAGCAGTATGCAACAAGAGAAAGTAATTATTGTGGGTGGAGGTCCGTGCGGCTTGGCGGCAGCGATTTCCTTGCAGCGCATTGGAGTTGATGCGCTAGTCATTGAGAAGGGAAACATTGTCAATGCCATCTATCATTATCCAACTCATCAGACTTTTTTCTCTACAAGTGAGAGGCTCGAAATCGGCAATGTTCCTTTTATAACAGAAAATCGAAAACCTGTTCGTAATCAGGCGCTTGCTTATTATCGTGAGGTTGTGAAGCGGAAGCAGGTGCGTGTCCAGCCCTTCGAGCGGGTTGAGCATGTGGAGAAGCAGGATGATCATTCATTTGTTATACGTACGACGAAGCAGGGCGGAGAGGCGGCAGAGTATCGTTCTCAATATGTTATCGTAGCGACAGGGTATTATGACCATCCTAATTATATGAATGTACCGGGTGAGGAATTAGCGAAAGTGTCTCATTACTTTAAAGAGGCACATCCATACTTTGATCAGGATGTAGCTGTCATCGGCGGTAAAAATTCAAGTGTGGATGCGGCACTTGAGCTTGTAAAAGCGGGCGCACGTGTCACGGTGCTTTATCGCGGTGATGTTTTCTCATCAAGTATTAAGCCATGGATTTTACCGGAGTTTGAGGCTCTCGTTCGCCAAGGAGAGATTACGATGGAATTTCAAGCACATGTGAAGAAAATAACAGAGCATACACTTACGTATGAGGTGAACGGTGAGGAGAAAATCATTGTGAACGATTTTGTGTTTGCGATGACGGGATACCATCCTGACCATGCCTTCTTAGCGAACATGGGTGTAGGTATTGATCAAGAAACCGGTCGCCCGCTCCATGATCCAGATACGATGGAGACGAGTGTACAAGGTATTTTTATTGCAGGTGTTATCGCAGCAGGTAATAACGCGAATGAAATATTTATTGAGAATGGGCGGTTCCACGGGGACGCTATTACTAGAGAAGTTGCCAAACGGCAGTAGTATAAATCACGTGTACTTGTTCTAAACTGTGAAAAAGGACAAGGCGGGATAAGTGTGAAAAGGGTAGAGCATTTTATTATTAAGCTTGTGCTAGTGCAGTTTTTATTTCTTTTGCTGGCGCAAGTGCTGCTGATGCAGCCGCGTATTGCACCTTATTTATCAAAGGTTGTGTACTACGAGGGCGTCACAAAGGGAGAGGTTACAAAAAGTTTAGAAACAGGAAAGTAGTTTTGATTTGCTTCTCTGCATGGTTGTGTTACAATAAATGGAGACTTTCAAGGGAAAAACTTACAAAAGCAGGTCAGATTCCTGCTTTTCTCTATTTCTTTTTATTTAGGTGAAATTATGAGGTGTTACTATGAATCAAAAAATCTCTATTGCAATTGACGGACCAGCCGCTGCTGGGAAAAGTACGGTTGCAAAAATTATCGCAAAGTCTCTTTCTTATGTATATATCGACACAGGAGCGATGTATCGCGCTCTAACATATGCTGCTTTAAATCATAGTATCGATGTGAACGATGAGAGCAGTGTGGTGCAGATGCTCAATGCGGTTGAAATTCGCTTCGAAAACCGGGGCGATGGACAGCATGTATTGTTAAATGGCAATGACGTTACAGATGCGATTCGATCTCCTGAGGTAACCAATACTGTCTCTATTCCCGCGAAGCATCGTCTTGTTCGAGAAGAGATGGTAAAAAGGCAGCGAGTGCTCGGTGAGAGCGGTGGTGTTGTGATGGACGGGCGTGATATCGGAACGCATGTCCTACCGTATGCAGAAGTTAAAGTTTTCCTTTTGGCTTCTGTTGAAGAGCGGGCGCAGCGACGCTATCAGGAAAATATAGAGAAAGGTTTTTCGTCAGATTTAGAAAAACTGAAGGAAGAAATTGCCCTGCGTGACAAGCTGGATTCCGAGCGGGAGTTTGCGCCGTTGCAGAAAGCAGAGGATGCAATTGAATTAGATACAACATCTTTATCCATTGAACAAGTCGTGGAAAAGATTATGGATATTGTCTCTTTGAAATTAGCACAATAAGGAAAGAGTAGGATCTCTTTCCTTATTTTTATAAGAGGACAATTTACTTGACAAATTCTTGGATTTGTTAGAACTTAGTAAAAGAAGATATTTTCTGAATACTTTTCCAACATGCAAATGGAAACTTATTCTTTCCATTTCGTATATACATAATATGCACTTTCATTTTAGTAGGGAGGTATTTCCATGGTTGAAAAGATGAATGAAGAGATTGTAGAGGCGAAGGCGCTGCAAGTTGGCGATATTGTCACAGCTCAAGTTACAAAAGTCGAAGATAAGCAAGTGCTTGTAGATGCAGGCTACAAAACAGAAGGTGTGATCCCAATCAGTGAGCTGGCAAATGTACACATTGAGAAAGCAAGCGATGTTGTACAAGAAGGTCAAACGCTGGAACTGCAAGTCATCAAACTTGAAGACGACGATCTTGTTTTATCGAAGCGTGCTGTTGATGCAGAACGGGCTTGGAAGGAGTTGCAAGGCAAATTCCAAGCAGGTGAAGTGTTCGATGTAACGGTAAAAGATATCGTAAACGGCGGTCTGGTTGTAGACCTTGGCGTTCGTGGATTTATCCCAGCATCCCTTGTAGAAACACATTATGTAGAAGATTTTACAGATTATAAAGGGAAAACATTAGATGTAAAAATCGTAGAGTTAGAGCGAGAGAAAAATCGTGTAATCCTTTCCCACAAAGCAGTAGTAGAGGAAGCGTTGGAGACTAAGAAAAAAGAAGCGCTGCATTCATTAAAGGCGGGAGAAGTGCTGGAAGGAACTGTACAGCGTTTGACTGACTTTGGAGCATTTGTCAATGTTGGCGGTGTGGATGGTTTAGTCCACATTTCACAAATTTCTCATGATCGTGTTGAAAAGGCATCTGATGTATTATCAGAAGGGCAAGCTGTTAAAGTGAAAGTATTGTCAGTAGATCCAAGCACGCAGCGTGTATCACTTTCCATTAAGGCTGCTCAGCCTGGTCCTTGGGAAAACATAGCAAATGAAGTGAAGGTGGGGGATATTTTAGAAGGAAAGGTCAAACGTCTTGTTAGTTTTGGAGCGTTTGTAGAAGTGCTTCCTTCTATTGAAGGTTTGGTACACGTGTCCCAAATTGCCAATCGCCATGTAAAGAATCCAAGTGAAGTGCTTGAAATCGGACAAATTGTAAAAGTAAAGGTGCTCGAAGTGAGCCCGCAGAATAAGCGTGTGTCTTTAAGTATTAAAGATGCGTCAGAGCCGGAAGTGCAAGAAGATTACAGCAAGTACCAGCCTACAACAGAGTCGTCCACCTTCCAGTTGGGTGACATTATCGGTGAACAGTTGAAAAAATTACGCAAATAAACGGGTGATGGTTGTGACAAGAGCGCAGCGAAAGATAGATCATATTCAATTTGCGCTTTCTACTGGGCAATCCTGCTCTCATGGCTTTTCGGATGTTTCTTTCGTTCATCAAAGCTTACCGAATACGTCATGTGAACATATCTCGTTACAGACGAGAATAGGCGAACTTTCTTTAAGTTCGCCTATTTTTATCAATGCGATGACGGGTGGCGGTGGAGCAGAAACGGAGCGTGTTAACGAAAGTTTGGCGATGGCCGCAAAGCACCAAGGTTTGGCGATGGCAGTAGGCTCACAAATGGCAGCCTTACGAGACAAGCGGGAGGAACTTTCTTATAAAGTCGTGAGAAGAGCAAACCCGAATGGAATCGTTTTTGCAAACCTAGGAAGTGAGGCAACAGTTGAACAGGCAAAGCGTGCCATTGAGATGATTGAAGCAAACGCAATACAAATTCACTTGAATGTGATTCAAGAGCTAACAATGCCGGAAGGCGATCGTGATTTTACAGGTGCGCTCAGGCGCATTGAGATGATTGTTAAGGAGTGCGCCGTTCCTGTTATTGTAAAAGAGGTCGGCTTTGGCATGAGTAAAGAAACAATACAAAAGCTGCGAAACGTAGGTGTGACCATTATTGATGTCGGCGGCTTTGGCGGAACAAATTTTGCCGGCATTGAAAACGAACGGCGTCAGCGAGTGTTATCATATTTTAATGATTGGGGTATTCCTACCGCGGCATCGTTAGTAGAGGCTGAAAGTGTCGGGGGCGCGTCGTTAATTGGTTCAGGTGGCCTGCAAACGGCTCTGGATGCAGCAAAGGCTATTGCGCTCGGGGCTTCGGCTGTAGCATTTGCTGGACAGTTCTTGCGTATACTTGTGCATCATGGAGTAGAAGCTTTAATACAAGAGCTAGCTGCGCTGCATGAGGATTTGGTATTGATTATGACAGCGCTGGGAGCAAATACTATCGAGCAATTACAGCACGTCCCGCTTGTAATTAGTGGCTATACACATCATTGGCTGACGGAACGAGGTATCGATACTACTGCCTACAGCAGAAAAAGCGCGACATAACAAAACGTTATGTCGTGCTTTTTTTGATGTCTAGCTTTTTCAGGTCAAATATTTTTCCCGATCCGAAGCCCAAGAGTGGCTTTCATAGTGAGAAACGTTGGCCCTCTGGAGCTGAGGAGTTATAGTTTTAATGCTTGTTTTGTTCACGTGCGAGCTCTGGTGTATCGAGACCAGTAGCCCCTGGGTATTGCAGATTTTGATCACGGTCGGATTCAACGCGACGTGATTCTCTCATTTTCTTTTCTTGGCGGTCTTTACCCATCCTCTCCACCTCCTTATTGTAAGTGTTTCTGTTTCGGGATGAACTATACGATTTTACATGAAGGATTATTTTTCATAAAAAGCACCCATAATGGAAATGATAGGAGGGAGTAGCATGGAAGGGGCTTATTTTTATTTCTTCTCTTGGCTCGGTTGGATTTTTGTTACATTTTTTATGAAAAAAAGCAAAGCGCGTCTTGTTTATGCAGCAGTTCTTTTGTTCACGATTATGATTTCACAAACAGTCGTAACGTTCGGGGAATTCCGAATATGGATCGGTGCATTTTTTCTGCTAGTCATTGGCATTATCGGTATTAGTCGTCTGTCGATGTTGACAAAGCTGTATTATGCTGTGTGTTCGACAATAGTGGGAATGGTGTATGCAATTGTTCATCTTGTTGAATTGTACGATCCGGTCTGGATTATTATCAACCATACATGGTTTCTTAGTATATTGCTTGCGTACATATCTTACGTATTAATTCGTTTACCAGAAGAGCGTATTTTGGTACTTTGTGTTGGGGTTGTACAGGGTGAAATTTTGGTTACAGCTGTTTTAGAGCCATATGGTTTTCATAATGAGTTTGGATCGATGTTGTTTCTAGATGCAGTTGCATGTGCTGTTTTTTTACTGTGCGTATTGTCCGCCATCTTGAAGGGACTCGCGTTTGTAGAACCATTCAAACAAAAACAAGTAAGGGAGAGACAGGGCTAGGATATGAATCATTATACGTTCCCAATTTTACTTGGTGTGCTTGTGGGGGTTATCACACGTCTAATTATGCTAAGGACCGATACGAGACAATATCCGACCCGTTTGCATGGGAAGATTGTTCATATTGCAATGGGGTTTATTGCGGCTATTTTGGGAGCAGTTGCCATTCCTTCTATTATGAAAAAGGACTTTTCGGCACTAACATTTTTAACGCTCGCTGCTTCGCAATTTCGCGATGTCCGCAATATGGAACGCAATACTTTACAGCAGCTTGATGGCGTTGAACTTGTACCGCGCGGAAGCACCTATATAGAAGGAATCGCACTTGTGTTTGAGAGCCGGAACTATTTGGCGATGATGGCATCCTTCGTGACGACATTTGCATATTTCGCCTTTAATTCTCCCATAGCGGGTGTTATCGCAGGCATTGCTTCCTTTTTCGCAGCGAAAGCGCTCATGTCCGGAGGCAGGCTGCAGGATCTTGTCGAGATTGAACATGCTCCGCTTCGATTTGATGGGGCTGGTTTGTATATTGATAATATCTATATTATGAATATCGGCTTACCGGCAAGACAGAAAGAGATTATGAAGTATGGAATGGGATTTTTGTTAAAGCCAAAGTCAATGGATGCAAATATTACGCTCTCAAACCTTGGACAACGGCAGGCGATTTTGCATGATGTGGCAGTTGGGCTTGGTGTTGTGCGTGATTCAGGCACCCCAGCTCTAGTGCCTCTTGCTAAGCGGGACTTAAATGATGGTCGAATAGGAGTGTTTGTTCTTCCGCAGGAGCAGGATGTGGAAAAGGCGATACAGATTATTGGTAATGTGCCAACACTTGAAAACGCTATTCGCCTCTCCTCTGAAGCGGCAAAAGGGGGGCGTACATCGTCATGATATTGGAAAAATGCATACTAGCCGTTATTACAACGGATGCAAGTAAGTTTGCAGGCGGAGCACCTTTATTCACATGCCCTTCTACAGAGGAGATGGAATTTGTTGCAGCAAATCTAGAGGCTATTTTAGATGGGATTGCGCACAGACTTCAGGAGAACGTATATATTATTGTGAAACACTCCTAACATATGATATAATGTGTAGTGCTTGAAAGATAGGAAATATTGTTGATACCCCCTTCTTGCGCAAAGAGGGGGTTTTTACATACAGATTAGTCAGAGAAAGGATGAAAGTAATATGCCAAAACCAACAGTTGCCATTGTTGGACGTCCAAACGTTGGTAAGTCTACGATTTTTAATCGCATTGTCGGGGAACGGGTTTCGATTGTGGAGGACATTCCAGGTGTAACACGTGATCGCATTTACAGCTCTGGTGAATGGCTTACGCATGAATTCAATATTATTGATACGGGCGGAATTGATATCGGTGATGAGCCGTTTTTGTCACAAATTCGTCAACAGGCGGAAATTGCGATTGATGAAGCTGATGTTATCGTGTTTTTAACAAACGGTCGAGATGGGGTTACGTCAGCTGATGAAGAGGTAGCAAAAATTTTATACAGATCTAAAAAGCCTGTTGTACTTGCGGTAAACAAAATCGACAATCCTGAAATGCGGGAGGATATTTACGATTTTTATTCGCTTGGTTTTGGGGAGCCGTTTCCGATCTCCGGTGCACACGGTCTTGGACTTGGTGACTTGCTTGATGAAGTTGCGAAGCATTTTCCGAAATATGAAGGTGAGGATTATGACGAAGGTGTGATCCGCTTTTCCTTGATTGGGCGTCCGAACGTTGGGAAATCGTCGCTTGTGAACGCTTTGCTTGGTGAGGAACGCGTAATTGTGAGCGATATTGAGGGCACGACGCGCGATGCGATTGATACACCGTATCGAAAAGACGGACAGGATTATGTAATTATTGATACAGCGGGTATGAGAAAAAAAGGGAAAGTGTACGAGAGTACCGAAAAATATAGTGTATTGCGCGCGTTAAAAGCAATAGAGCGCTCTGATGTCGTTCTTGTGGTTCTAGATGGTGAGCAAGGGATTATTGAGCAGGATAAAAAAATTGCAGGTTACGCACATCAAGCTGGACGAGCTGTTGTAATCGTGGTGAATAAATGGGATGCAGTTGAGAAAGATGAGAAAACAATGAAGGAATTCGAAGAGAATATTCGTGCGCATTTTCAGTTTTTAGATTACGCGCCGATTGTTTTCTTGTCCGCTAAAACGAAGAAACGGACGCATACACTTTTACCGATGATTCAAGCAGCTAGTGAAAGCCATAATTTACGTGTACAAACGAATGTCTTAAACGATATCATCATGGATGCGGTAGCGAGAAATCCTACGCCGATGCATAACGGCAAGCGTTTGAAGATTTATTATACAACGCAAGTAGCTGTAAAACCGCCGACGTTTGTTGTATTTGTCAATGATCCGGAATTATTGCATTTTTCGTATGAGCGTTTTTTAATTAATCGTATTCGTGATGCCTTTAATTTTGTGGGAACACCGATTAAGATTCTGGCACGAGCTAGGGATTAATGGGGGAGGATGAGGTTGTATGACAGTTGTTGCAGTAGCAGGGGCTGGCAGTTGGGGAACGGCTTTAGCGATGGTTCTAGCCGATAATGGCCACGAAGTGCGTCTATGGGGACATCGCGAGGAGCTTATGCAGGAAATCAATGAAACTCGTATGAATAATCGTTATTTGCCGGGGGTTGAACTGCCGGATGGAATCCGTGCGTATGCTTCCTTAGAGAGCGCCTTGCAGGATGCCGAGCATATTTTGCTTGTTGTGCCGACAAAGGCATATCGCGACGTATTACGGCAAATCAGGCCGATGCTGTCTAGTCCTGTAACATTCATTCATGCGAGCAAGGGGATTGAACCAGACTCGTCTAAACGTATTTCCGAGGTAATTGAGGAGGAAATTCCAGCTCATCTTATTGCGTCTGTTGTTGTTCTCTCTGGTCCGAGCCATGCGGAGGAAGTTGGATTACGCCATCCGACGACCGTTACGTCAGCGTCTAAGCATCTGGAAGCAGCAGAGATGGTGCAGGATTTATTTATGAACAGCTATTTTCGAGTGTATACAAATCCAGATATTATCGGTGTAGAACTTGGCGGCGCTTTAAAGAATATCATTGCGTTGGCTGCCGGTATTACAGATGGTTTAGGACTTGGAGATAATGCAAAAGCAGCACTTATGACGCGCGGTTTAGCGGAAATCGCGCGTTTGGGACGAATGATGGGAGCAAATCCGTTAACTTTTGCCGGTTTAACCGGTATGGGAGATTTAATCGTTACATGTACAAGTGTACATAGCCGAAATTGGCGAACTGGGCATATGCTTGGTAAGGGTCAATCGCTAGAGGATGTACTGGCGAATATGGGGATGGTTGTAGAAGGAGTACGCACAACAAAAGCAGCTTATCAGCTTGCTGGTAAAATGAATGTGGAAATGCCGATTACAATCGCTCTTCATGAAGTGTTATTTAATGGGAAAAGTGTCAAGGAAGCGGTTGAATCGCTGATGGGGCGTGTCCGAAAACATGAAATGGAGGCTATTCCCGATTTATTGTAAAAGAGAGCTCACAGCTCTCTTTTTAGTTTCGTAAAGTATACATGTTCAGCTGGGGGACCTTTGATATAATGGGAACATGCAAATGCAACGGTGCCTTGCTTTTTACACTTTAAGAAAGTATAAATTTCTAGCTAGAAGACAATTCGAGGTAGCGAGAAATTTTAGGGATACAGTATAAGTAGGGCTACGCCTCTGTCTTCACCCAAGGGCAGGGCTCGCTAATCGGCGAGTTTTCTTTATTGGGTGTTTTCACCAATTCTCCGCTCTCGCATAGGATGGATTGTAGATTACAGGAGAGGGTGGAGTTCATGAACGGCAACAACAACTTTTTTGATAATATTGAAAAGCAAACAAAAGTCAATAAAGAAGATATTTTTAAGCTGGCAGCTTCTGTACAAAATGCGAATTTAAAGGATGAAAAAGTACTGCGTCAGCTCATTCAGCAAGTCGCTTTGCTTGCGGGGCGTCCAGTATCGAAGGATAAGGAAGAGCAAATTGTAAAAGCAGTCGTAAATAATAATATCCCTGCTGATTTAAGCGCTTTAGGCAATTTATTTAAGAAATAAATGACACAACTTTCATAAAAGTGGGAACCATCCGCATTTCGTATAGCATATGATACTATGTATAATGGGAACATGGATTGGCAATGGGAGATATTTGGTCAACGGAAGCGAAGATGCCCCTCTTCGCTTCCGTTTTTTAGTGGGAAATTTTCTTATTGATTGTAAGCGAGGATAGGGTCTGGATTCTTTTCATACAGGTCCTGTATTTTTACTTTTTCTTTAGATACATAATTTGCTAAAATAAAAAAGAGTTATAGTACTAGATTGTCATTACATAAAGGGGTGTATGTATGTCTGTCGGGTTAATAAAAATGTGGTTTGCACTTGGAGCAATTGCATTTATGTTTATTTCAGTTATGTTTATTTTACTGAGCCGTTATAAAATTCGGAATAAGCTTTTGAAAGGGATTACAGCCGTTATTGCGTACGTGCTTATGATTGTGTCTGGATTTATTATTTTTATTGTTGTGTTTAGTGGTCCGGTAAGTGAGTGAAGGACGGATGTATATGAAAAATATTGCAATTGTAATTATAATGATGTGTATTGTAAGCGTGTTAACAGGATGTTTGTATCCGCAGGAGAAATTACAGCAAAACCAAGCCCCGTATGCTGACCAACTTGCTGCTGTGCAGGCTGCCGTAGACTCGTTTCAGAAGGAGAGCGGTGGTCTGCTTCCCATTAAAACACGGGATATGAGCACGCCGCTATACCAAAAGTATCCGATTGAGTTTACTAAATTAGTGCCGCGCTTTATGCAGGAGCCTCCCGGCAACTCGTTTGAAAATGGCGGTATCTATCAGTATGTACTCATTGATGTGGAAACGAAGCCGACGGTAAAGCTTATTGATTTGCGTGTGACTGAGAAAATTCGTGATTTAAAGCTAAAGCTACAAATGTACCGTGATCAACATCAATATCCGCCATTTCAAAAAGTGCTTGCAAATGGTGTGTATACGTTAGATTATAACAAGCTTGGTTATGATGAAGAACCGTATGTTGTGAGCCCATATTCTGGTAAAAACTTGCCGTTGGTGATCGATGGGCAAGGAGAAATTTATGTAGACTACAGGGTGGACCTATATGAAGCGCTGCAGAAGCATGGGGACAAAGTGCAACCAGACAGCGATATCCGCTTTCTGCTCACAAAGGAATCCCCTTTTGTACCGGCGTATTCCCTTCCCTATAAGGCAGAGGACAAACAACCCGTTTTTTTCATGCAATAAGTCATGAACCCTTCTATTTAAGAATACGTTCTAAAAGAAGGGTTTTTTACTTCTTCTGACTACACAACGAAGAAAAAATTTCTTTATAAAATAGTCATACAACACGGACAACATCATAAGTATGTAATGTCCTAACTACTAGAATGATCGCAATTTTATTTCCAACAACTCTTGGGGAGGGGATCACTTGGAAAAGGTCGATATTTTCAAAGATATTGCCGAGCGTACAGGCGGTGATATTTATCTAGGGGTAGTGGGTGCCGTTCGGACAGGGAAGTCAACTTTCATTAAAAAGTTTATGGAGCTCGTTGTGATTCCGAACATTGAAAGTGAAGGCGATCGTCAAAGAGCGCAAGATGAGCTCCCGCAAAGTGCGGCAGGCAGAACGATTATGACGACTGAGCCGAAATTTGTTCCGAATCAAGCGGTCTCCATTCAAGTGGAGGACGGCTTAGCTGTTAATATTCGTCTTGTCGATTGCGTTGGCTATACTGTTCCTGGTGCCAAGGGATACGAGGACGAAAACGGACCGCGTATGATTAGTACACCTTGGTATGAGGAGCCAATTCCTTTTCATGAGGCGGCAGAAATTGGAACTCGTAAAGTGATTCAGGAGCATTCTACAATCGGTGTTGTTATCACAACAGATGGAACGATTGGTGAAATTCCGCGCCGCGATTACTTAGATGCAGAAGAGCGCGTTGTGAATGAATTGAAAGAAGTAGGTAAGCCTTTTATCATGATTATTAATACGGTACAGCCGTATCATCCAGATACTGAACAACTGAGACAAAGTTTGATTGAACAATATGATATCCCTGTTCTAGCGATGAGTGTGGAAGGGATGAGAGACGGTGACGTCTTCAATGTTTTGCGTGAGGCGCTGTATGAGTTCCCTGTACTTGAGGTAAATGTAAATTTACCGAGCTGGGTTATGGTGCTAAATGAAAGCCATTGGCTGCGTCAAAGCTATCAAGAAGCGGTTCAAGAAACGGTCAAGGACATTAAACGCCTGCGTGACGTAGACCGTGTCGTATCGCAATTTGGCGGGTATGATTTTATTGACCACGCGAGCCTTGCAGGTATTGACATGGGGCAAGGGGTGGCAGAAATCGACCTATATGCGCCAGATGAGCTATATGATCAAATTTTAAAGGAAGTTGTCGGTGTTGAGATTCGAGGCAAGGATCATTTGTTAAAGCTCATGCTTGATTTTGCTTATGCAAAGACGGAGTATGATCAAGTGGCTGATGCCTTGCGGATGGTCAAACAAACAGGCTATGGCATCGCGGCACCAGCTTTGGCTGATATGAGCCTCGATGAACCAGAAATTATCCGTCATGGCTCCCGCTTTGGCGTAAAATTAAAAGCTGTTGCGCCATCTATCCATATGATTAAAGTAGATGTAGAGTCAACCTTTGAGCCAATCATTGGAACCGAGAAGCAAAGTGAAGAGCTGGTTCGTTATTTAATGCAAGATTTTGAGGATGACCCGCTCTCTATTTGGAGCTCTGATATTTTTGGACGTTCATTGAGCTCTATCGTGCGCGAAGGGATTCAGGCAAAGCTATCCCTCATGCCGGAGAACGCTCGTTACAAGCTTAAGGAAACGCTGGAACGTATTATCAATGAAGGCTCCGGTGGTCTAATTGCTATTATTTTGTGAAACAGGGCTCCTTTTTGGGGCCTTTTTCTTTTTTTAAAATAACATATTGTTGAAGGGAATATGCTGAAATTTCTTTTTTTTTGTTATGAAAAAATCTACTATTACTTTGAAAAGAGCAAATATAGCCAGAGTTAGAGTAGATTTTGCGGTGTTTTCGATTTTTTTCTTGTTTTCTTGGCAACATTTTCTTTAAAAATATTGAATTCTAAGAAAGAATCATATAATATAGGCGTTGATAAAGAATTATCTGTAGCTTTGTAGTATAGAACTTGTGAAATTTGCCTACAAATTAAAATAAGACTCACTTTATTAATATTCATACAGTGGTCCCTTTGGGAGGAGGTGAATGGCATGAATAAGACAGATTTAATTAATGCAGTTGCGGAAGCAAGTGATCTTTCAAAAAAGGACGCAACGAAAGCAGTTGATGCTGTTTTCGATTCAATCTTAGATGCATTAAAAAATGGTGATAAGGTACAATTAATCGGATTCGGTAACTTTGAGGTTCGTGAACGTGCTGCTCGCAAAGGGCGCAATCCTCAAACTGGCGAAGAGATTGAAATTGCGGCTAGCAAGGTGCCTGCTTTTAAACCGGGCAAGGCTCTTAAGGACGCAGTACAAGAAGCGTAAAAGGCAAGGTGCTTAGAAGAAAGTTGCTGAACTAAGCGAGTGTAATACATACAAAGACTCAGCGTTGATAACTTCTACAAATAAGTGCCTTATTACAAAAATAACCCTCTGCCTCGAAAGAAGCAGGGGGTTGTTTTTTTGCACTATAGGAAAGTATAAAGTTCCAGCGAGAAGTCACCCGGTCAGCGGTGCTTTTTGCTTTTCCAAATGTTTCTATGCTAGAATATGTTCATAAATAGGTTTTAGTCTGGAGGATCTTGGTGGATGGCAAAAGTGAATTTAGAGCAGATTGAATATGCAGTTCGCCTTATTCTTGAGGCGATTGGTGATGACCCGAATCGTGAAGGGGTATTAGAGACGCCAAAGCGTGTTGCCAAGATGTATGCTGAAGTTTTCGCAGGCATGAATGAGGATCCGAAGTTGCATTTGCATAAAGTATTTGGAGAAGAACATGAAGAACTCGTTCTCGTCAAAGATATTCCGTTCTTTTCTATGTGTGAGCACCACTTAGTGCCATTTTACGGGGTAGCCCATGTTGCATATATACCAAGGGGCGGACGCGTAACAGGGTTAAGTAAATTAGCTCGTACAGTGGACACGGTAGCGAGGAGGCCGCAACTTCAGGAGAGAATCACGTCTACCGTAGCCGATGCTATTTTAGATGTACTTGACCCACACGGTGTAATGGTTGTGTTAGAGGCAGAGCATATGTGTATGACGATGCGCGGCGTAAAGAAACCGGGGGCGAAAACGGTGACGTCAGCGGTTCGAGGTGTACTAGCAACAGACGCTGCAGCAAGAGCTGAAGTGCTATCCCTTATTAAATCCAACTAAAAGAAAAGCAGAAGGCTGCTTTTCTTTTTTTAATAGGAAATTGATGTGTATGTGTTATAATAGGTTTTACGGATTATGTTATGCATGGACTTTGAAGGACAAGGGTGATGAGTGTGGATGACATCTATGAATGCATTAAGGAAATAAAAGAGCGCTTGGAAGAAAAATTGCGGCATCCCTACGTAATGCGTCACATTGACCTTCCGTTTGTAGACGAAGATAAATTATTGCTTTTATACTCTCTGTTACAAAGTGCAAACTTACATATAGATGAGATTCAGCATTATGCCTTGACGATTATGCTTGTACAAATCGCTCTTGATACTCACGAGAATGTTTCAAATAATACAGGATCGGAAGACTCTCATACAAAACGGCAGATAACCGCGTTGGCGGGGGATTATTACAGCGGATTGTATTATTATCTGTTGGCGGAACGACATAATATTGCTTTGATTCGGACATTAGCAGAGGGGATTGAAGAGGTTAACGAGGAGAAGATTGTGCTCTATCAAGAGGAGAAAAAGATGGTAGCAGTTGTTGTGGAGAGTGTGGCTATTATCGAATCGGCACTTCTTCAAAAAGCCTGTGACCATTTTAATGTACCGTTATGGAAACCGTTTGTTGCGGCAGCTGCAGCACTCAAGCGCATGGAGCGTGAGTATGTGATGCACCAACAGGGGAAGGAGACACCTGTGCGGTCCCTTTTTTTACGGATGCTCCCGAGCGAGGAATTGAATGAAGCATATGAGTCTTGTATCAAAAATGCGAAGACAGAGTTGCGTAAACTGGCGGAAGGTCATGAAAAGCTAATAGGAACCATGAAAATGTTGAATATATAATAATAAGCTTTTGACAGAAATCCACTGGAAGAAGGGTAGAAGGCATGCAACAGTCGAAAGAAGAACGAGTGCACGATGTGTTTGAGAAGATTTATAAACGATATGATGTAATGAACTCTGTGATCAGCTTTCAACGCCACAAAGCATGGCGTCAATATACGATGCAAGTGATGGATGTAAAGCAAGGAGAGGCAGCGCTGGATGTTTGCTGCGGAACATGTGATTGGACGATTGCGCTTGCTAGGGCAGTTGGCAAAGATGGGAAGGTGTATGGCCTTGATTTTAGTCAAAACATGCTTTCTATTGGAGAGGAGAAAATCAAGGCGCTAAATTTGGAGCAAGTAAAGCTTGTGCATGGAAACGCAATGCAGCTTCCGTTTGCGGATAATACGTTTGATTACATAACAATTGGTTTTGGATTACGCAATGTTCCAGATTATCTGCAGGTATTACGGGAGATGACAAGAGTTGTAAGACCAGGGGGGAAGGTTGTATGCTTGGAAACATCACAGCCTACAATATTCGGTGTGCGTCAACTCTATATGTTATATTTCCGCTACATTATGCCGATATTAGGGAAAATGTTAGCGAAAAGCTACAAGGAATATTCTTGGCTTCAGGAGTCGGCAAGCACGTTTCCAGGAATGCAGGAATTAGCAAGGATGTTTGAACAGGCAGGATTAGAGAAAGTGCAAGTAAAGCCGTTTACGTTTGGCGTTGCGGCGATGCATGTAGGGTATAAACCAAAGAAGTTTTGAAGTCAAGGTGAACAGTATGAAGTTACAAGTAACGTACTCTTTTTTAAGGTCGGATATTGAAAAAATTGAGCAAGAATTAAAAGCGGTTGTATCGTCTGAAGAGGCACTGCTGCAGGATGCAGCGATGCAGTTAATTCAGGCAGGCGGCAAGCGGATCCGCCCTATTTTTGTGCTGCTGTCAGGAAAGTTTGGTAATTATCGGCTAGATGTCATTAAGCATGCAGCGGTTGCTCTGGAGCTGATTCATATGGCTTCTCTCGTTCACGATGATGTGATTGATGCAGCCCTTGTAAGACGCGGCAGCCCGACAGTAAATGCGAGATGGGGAGAGCGCATTGCTATGTATACTGGAGATTATCTGTTTGCCAAATCACTCCGTTGTATTACAAATATCGAGATCCCAGAGGTGCATCAAACTTTATCAAAAGCGATGGTAGAGCTATGCAAAGGAGAAATTGAGCAAATTCGCGATAAATATAATTTTGATCAGAGTCTACGTACATATTTAAGACGGATTAAAAGGAAAACAGCTTTGCTCATCGCCGCGAGCTGCGAACTTGGAGCAATTTCATCGGGGGCGTCCCCTGATACTATCAAGCGTTTGTTTTGGTTTGGTTATTTTGTAGGAATGTCGTATCAGATTATTGATGATATTCTCGATTTTGTTTCAACAGAGGAGAAGCTCGGCAAACCAGCAGGGGGCGATCTCTTACAGGGAAATATTACACTCCCGGTATTATATGCGATGGAAATTCCTTCTCTCCGTGAACGGATTGTTAAGGTTCACTCAGAAATTGATACAGATGAGATGAAAGATATTATTGCTTTGATTAAAAATAGTGATGCGATTGAGAAATCCTTTATACTTAGTGAAAGGTATTTGCAAAAGGCATTAGAAGTAATTAAGCCGTTACCAAGAGGGCAAGCAAAAACAGCGTTGTATAATATTGCTAAATATATTGGGAAAAGAAAGTTTTAAGGCCTATTTTTGAAAGAATTGAATTTTAAGAAAATTCCTCCATTTCGAAACTGTTGATAAATTAAGAAAGTAATGATACTATTGTCATGGGATGGTAATATACATAATGAATGCAGAAATGGAGAGAATTTCATGGAAAAAACGTTTTTAATGGTAAAGCCTGATGGTGTGCAGCGTGCATTGATTGGCGATATTGTTGCTCGTTTTGAAAAGAAGGGGTATCAGCTTATCGGCGCGAAGCTTATGCAAATTTCTAAGGAAACAGCAAGTCTTCATTACGCTGAACATGCCGAACGTCCGTTTTTTGGCGAACTTGTAGATTTCATCACATCGGGTCCTGTCTTTGCTATGGCTTGGCAAGGTGAGGGAGTCATTGCGACTGCACGTCAAATGATGGGGAAAACAAATCCGAGAGAAGCTGCTCCGGGCACTATTCGCGGCGATTTCGGGGTAGCACTGAATAAAAATGTAATTCATGGATCAGACTCTCCTGAAAGTGCGGAGCGTGAGATTTCCATCTTCTTCAACGAAGAAGAGCTTGTGTCCTATACAAAATTACTAAACCAATGGATTTACTAATTGGAATTGAAAACGCTTTAGATAAAAAGGCAGGAGACCACTATGGCGGGCTCATGTCTTTTTTGTTTGAACTAGTTACGAAAGAGAAGACGATGTGTTATATTGATACATAAATACTGCATAAGGAGGTATCGCCATGCGCTACTTAACAGCGGGAGAATCACATGGACCGCAACTAACAACAATAATAGAAGGCGTGCCAGCCGGATTGCCACTACTGGCTGAACAAATCAATGAGGAATTAGCAAGAAGACAAAAAGGACACGGTCGCGGAAGAAGGATGCAAATCGAAAAGGATGAAGCACAAATCTTAAGTGGTGTGCGCCACGGCGTGACGCTTGGTTCACCGATTGCACTTGCGGTAGAAAACCGTGACTTCAAGCATTGGACAAAGATTATGGGGGCAGCTCCATTAGATCAAGAAGAGGATAGTGAAATCAAACGCAAAATTACAAGACCTCGTCCGGGGCATGCGGATTTAAATGGTGCTATCAAATACGGTCATCGTGATATGAGAAATGTTCTTGAGCGTTCTTCAGCACGTGAAACGACGGTACGTGTTGCAGCTGGTGCTGTAGCAAAACGTATTTTGGAGGAGCTTGGGGTAAAGGTTGCAGGACATGTTCTTGAAATCGGCGGTGTCAAAGCTGAAAAGACTGCTTATACATCGATTGATGAGCTGAAAGAAGTTACAGAAGCGTCACCTGTACGCTGCTTAGACGAAGAAGCAGCAGTGAAGATGATGCAGGCAATTGATGATGCGAAGAAAAACGGAGATTCTATTGGCGGTATTGTAGAGGTAGTTGTAGAAGGTATGCCAGTGGGTGTTGGAAGCTATGTGCAATACGACCGCAAGCTGGACGCGAAGCTAGCGGCGGCAGTCATGAGCATTAATGCTTTTAAAGGTGTAGAAATCGGCATTGGTTTTGAAGCGGCGCACAAACCTGGAAGTGTTGTACATGATGAGATTACATGGGATGAGCAAGCTGGTTTTTCACGGAAAACAAATAATGCAGGTGGATTAGAGGGCGGAATGACAACTGGTATGCCAATCGTTGTGCGCGGTGTGATGAAGCCGATTCCGACATTGTACAAGCCACTGCAAAGCATAGATATTGACACGAAAGAGGCATTCCAAGCGAGCATTGAGCGCTCTGACAGCTGTGCCGTTCCTGCAGCTAGTGTGGTTGCAGAAGCAGTTGTTGCTTGGGAGCTTGCGTGCGCTTTAGTGGAGCAATTTGGTCAAGACCGTATTGACTTGCTGAAGGAAAATATTGAAAAGCATAAACGATATGCGAGGGAGTTTTAATGAAGAGCGTACATATTGCAACGAAATCGAAGCAATATCCGCTGTATTTAGGACAAAACACCTTGACAAAGCTTGAGGAAACAGTAGCGGCTATGAAGCCGGCTGTTTCCTCTGTGCTTATCATCTCAGACGAGGCGGTTGCTTCTCGTTACTTAGACGATGTTACAAATGCCATTCATTCTGACTTGTCAGTATATTCATTTGTCGTTCCTAGCGGGGAAAAGGAAAAATCTTTTGAGAACTATTACAAAGCTCAAACGCGCGCCCTTGAAATCGGGCTAGACCGACATTCCCTTGTGATTGCACTTGGTGGGGGGATGATTGGTGATTTAGCTGGGTTTGTTGCTGCAACATTTATGCGCGGCATCCGATTTATACAGATTCCGACAACTTTGCTCGCTCATGATAGTGCGGTTGGCGGGAAAGTAGCTGTCAATCATCCCCTTGGGAAAAATATGATTGGAGCGTTTCATCAGCCAGAAGCTGTTTTGTACAATATTTCATTTCTCGATTCGCTTCCGGTACAGGAATGGCGTTCTGGATTTGCTGAAATGCTAAAACATGCGCTTATTTGGGATGCGGAGCTGTATGCTTGGCTGCGCAACGAGGTTCGCACGTTAGAGGATTTACGCGGTGATAAGCTGATTTATGCATTAGAGAAAGCAATCGGAGTAAAGGCTGCGGTCGTTTCTCAAGATGAGACCGAAAAGGGTATCCGAGCGTATTTAAATTTTGGTCATACGCTTGGGCACGCGATTGAAGCTGAGTTAGGATACGGAACAGTGACACATGGGGACGCTGTAGCAATTGGGATGCTATACGCAATTTTATTGAGTGAACGTGTATACCATAAGGATTTGCAATATAAGTCATTTGTACAAACGTTCCGCGCTTACGGCTTTCCTAAGCTTCCGGCCGGTCTATCGGCAGATCGCCTGATTGAATTGATGAAGAAGGATAAAAAAGCAAATAGCGGTGTAATCCGCATGGTGCTGATGAAGGGAATTGGTGAAGTAGAAGTTGTGCCGGTGTCAGATGAACTCATTGCATCGACACTTGAGGAGTTTATGAATAGGGAGTGGTCATTGTGATGCGTGCAATCCGCGGCGCGACAACGGTTGAGCATAATGAAGCAGATATCATTTTGGTGGCGACCGAGCAGCTATTTAAAGAAATAATTGAGAAAAACAACCTTTCTCCTACCGATGTTGTGTCTGTACTTATTTCTGCCACTGCGGATATAAATGCGTGCTTTCCGGCAGCTGCCCTTCGCAGAATAGATGGATGTATGTATGTGCCTGTGACGTGTATGCAGGAAATGGATGTAGTTGGAGCGCTTCAAAAATGTATTCGTATTATGGTGACAGCAGAAACGACGCTAACACAGCAAGAGATTATACACGTATATAAAGAGAAGGCTGTTCAGCTGCGTCCCGATTTACAAAATTGATTGACTGAAGTGAGGGAATTTTTATGAACGTAAAACAACAGCTATTATCGTTAAAAGCTTATTCGCCTGGAAGAACGATTGAAGAAGTAAAAAAGCAATATGGATTGGAAAAAATCATTAAACTTGCATCAAATGAGAATCCTTTCGGCTGCTCTCCGAAGGTTGCGGAGGCATTAGCAGCTCTTTCCTCACAGTTTGCATTGTATCCGGATGGTGCTGCAACAGTATTACGCCAAAAGGTTGCAGAGCATGTTGGAGCTGAGCAAAATCAACTGTTGTTTGGAAGTGGATTGGATGAAGTAATCCAAATTATTAGCCGAGCACTCTTAGATGAAACAACAAATGTTGTTATGGCATCACCGACGTTTTCACAATATCGCCACCATGCGGTAATTGAAAATGCGCAAATTCGTGAGGTGCCATTGCGAGATGGTTTTCATGATTTGGAAGCTATGCTTGGACAAGTAGATGAAAATACAAGAATCGTTTGGATCTGTAACCCGAACAATCCAACGGGAACATATGTGAATGAGGCAGAGATTGTTTCCTTCCTAGAGCGCGTACCAAAAACAGCGCTTGTTATTATGGACGAGGCGTACTATGAATATGCAACGGCGGCGGATTATCCGAATACATTGGCGCTTCTTCCTCGCTACGAGAACTTAATGGTACTGCGCACATTCTCGAAAGCTTATGGTATTGCGGCACTTCGTATGGGGTATGCGGTCGGTCATGCAGATCTTATTCAGAAGATTGAAGTGACAAGATTGCCATTTAATACATCAACAGTTGCACAAGCGGCAGCTATTGCAGCATTAGACGACAAGGAGTTTTTAGAATATTGTGTGAAAGTAAATGAAGAAGGTCGTCAACAATATTACGAGTTTTGCAAAGCGCATGACATCCCGTATTACCCATCTCAAGGAAACTTTGTGTTTATGGAGATCGGTAAGACAGGTGATGATGTGTTCCAGTATTTGATGCAAAGAGGCTTCATTGTTCGTTCTGGTGCGGGTCTAGGACTTGGAAGAGGTGTTCGTGTAACTGTTGGGAAACGGGAGGATAACGAGCAATTAACGCAGTTGTTGCTTTCATTCTTAAACAGCAGCCGTGAGGAGACACGTTCGTGAAACAGCGCGTTTTGCTTGTCGGTGTTGGGCTCATCGGTGGTTCGGTAGCACTTGCTATCAAACAGGAGCACGATGTAACCATTATCGGACAAGATGTTAATGCGGAGCACTGTAAGCTTGCCCAATCATTAAATATTATTGATGAAATCACAGATCAGTTTATGGAGGAAGCCGAGCGGGCAGATTTAATTCTGCTCGCTGCTCCTGTGCAGGAAACGGAAAAGCTTCTTACGCAGCTAGAACAATGTTCCTTAAAGGAAAATGTGATTATTACTGATGTAGGAAGTACAAAGGAAAGAATTATGGAGCGCGCACGCGTGCTGCATGAGAAAGGCATTACCTTTATCGGTGGCCATCCAATGGCTGGTTCCCATAAAACCGGTGCTGGCAGTGCAAAGGCTCATCTATTCGAAAATGCTTTTTATATTCTCACTCCGTTTGCAGATACGAAGAATGAGAAGGTTGAGCAGTTGAAGGAATGGCTCAAAGGGACAAAAGCACGATTTTTAACGATGGATGCGATGCAGCATGATAGGTTGACAGGGATTGTAAGTCATTTTCCTCATGTCATTGCGGCAAGTCTTGTACGCCAGGTTAAGCAGCATGCTGACAGGGATGACCTTGTAAATGGGCTTGCAGCAGGCGGATTTCGTGATATTACGCGTATCGCGTCCAGCAGTCCGTTTATGTGGCGTGATATTATCACACACAACAAGGAAAATATTCTCTCGTTCCTCGATGAATGGATGGAGGAAATGCGGGAGGTACGCAGCATGGTAGAGCAAGGAAATGGGGAACAGTTATACGATTATTTCCGCGGCGCCAAGCAGTTTCGGGATACACTTCCGATTCGGTCAAAGGGTGCTATTCCATCCTTTTACGATTTATATGTGGATATCCTTGATCGTACAGGTGTTGTCTCGCATATTACAACCTTGCTCGCTATTAAAAATATCAGCATTACGAATATTCGAATTCTTGAAACGCGTGAGGACGTATACGGCGTACTGCGGCTTAGCTTCCAAACGGAAGAGGACAGGGCGAATGCGAAGCTTTGTCTCGAGCAGCACGGATACGGAACCTATACGACGATGTAGGGGTGACAACGATGATAAAATTGACGAAAGCAGCGCAAGGCTTACGCGGAACGTTGCAGGTACCGGGAGATAAGTCTATTTCTCACCGAGCTGTCATGTTCGGAGCAATTGCAAAAGGGAAAACAACAATTAATGGATTTTTGCCAGGTGAAGATTGCCTAAGCACGATTTCATGCTTTCAAAAACTTGGTGTAACGGTTGAACAAAATGGTGACTATGTTGAAGTATACGGAAATGGAATTGACGGCTTAAAGGAGCCAAAGGAAGTATTGGATGTCGGCAATTCTGGCACGACGATTCGCCTAATGATGGGTATTTTGTCGAACACGCCGTTTCATTCTTGCTTAGTGGGAGATAGCTCCATCGCCAAACGTCCAATGAAACGCGTAACAGAGCCCCTAAAGCAGATGGGCGCACAGATTGATGGGAGAGAAGGCGGTCAATTTACGCCAATCAGCCTTCGCGGCGGGCAAGTGAAGGGAATGCATTACGATTCTCCTGTTGCAAGTGCGCAGGTAAAATCAGCTGTGCTTTTAGCTGGTTTAAAAGGAGAAGGCGTGACTTCTGTAACAGAGCCACTGCAATCACGTGATCATACAGAGCGAATGCTGCGTGCTTTTGGATGCAGCGTACAAACAGATGGACGCACTGTTTCCTTACAGGGACAGCAAGAACTGAAGGCAGTTCATATTGAGGTACCTGGCGATATTTCCTCAGCGGCGTTTTTCCTAGTAGCAGGTGCGATTGTGCCAGACAGCAAAATTACGTTGAAAAAGGTTGGACTCAATCCAACAAGAACAGGTATTTTAGATGTGCTAAAGGCAATGGGTGCAGCTATTACCATTGAAAATATCCAAAATGAAGAGTTTGAGCCATTCGGTGATGTAACAATCGAGACTTCTCAATTACAAGGAACAGAAATAGGTGGGGATGTAATTCCTCGTTTAATCGATGAAATTCCAATTCTTGCATTAGCAGCAACTCAAGCACAAGGAGTAACGGTTATTAAGGATGCGGCGGAATTAAAAGTAAAGGAAACAAACCGCATTGATACGGTTGTACATGAATTGCGCAAAATGGGTGCAAACGTGGAAGCAACAGAAGACGGCATGATCGTATACGGAAAATCCAGTCTTTCTGGCGCTGAGGTAAATAGCCATGGAGACCATCGGATTGGTATGATGCTTGCAGTGGCGGCATGCTTGGCTGATGGAGAAACGGTTATTGAAAACAGTGAAGCGGCAGCTGTGTCCTATCCGAATTTCTTTGAACAGTTGAAAGAATTGCAACAGTAAGAATCTCCCTTTGGGGGATTCTTTTTTTCACTGTCGGAAAGTATAAATTTCCAGCCAGAAGCCAATTCGACGTAATCGGAAATGTTAGGAATACAGTATAAGTGCAGCTACGCCTCTGTGGAACATTTACAGTGTGATAAAGAGGTTGTACGACCGTTACTTAAGGGGGGAGAGGTTCTATAGTTGCCCTATTCTTCTCAATTGTTTATCATAATAAAAATGGCAGTATTACGGAAAAGGAGTACTATATACGATGAATAAATTGAGTCAAGCTATTGATTACATAGAACAAGGGGAAATTGAGGAAGGTTTAAAGCTCCTTAATGCTTGCGTTCAAGAAGGTACGGATGAAGAAAAATATAATATCGCTCGCTATTATCATACATTAGGTTTTGTTGAACAAGCGTTAAAAGTGACTGAGGAACTGCGCATGCGCTATGAAACCGAGAGTGAGCTTACGCTGTTTTTGGCTGAGCTATATACTGATTTGGACAGGGAGGATGAAGCCATTGAAGTGCTCGGTGAGGTTACGGAAGATGATGATTTATACGTACAGGCATTATTGACGCTTGCTGATTTATACCAAATGCAAGGATTGGAGGAAGTTGCGGAGCAGAAGTTGTTAATGGCACGCCGCTTGATGCCTGATGAATCTGTCATTGCGTTTGGATTAGGAGAACTGTATAGCGGACGCGGCAGTTATGCAGAGGCTGTTCCTTATTATAGAGAGGTACTTGCTGAGCATGACGATATAGCAGGGGTCAATATTTCACTTCGTTTAGCAGAATGTTTAAGTGCGCTTGGACAGTGGGAAGAAGCTGTTCTTTATTATGAATCAGGTTTGCAGGAGCAGCGAGATATTCATTCATTGTTTGGTTATGCGTTTACACTCTATCAGGCTGCTTTGTATGAAAGAGCAATTGCGGCTTTCTTAGAGGTGAAACAAGAGGATCCGGAATATGCATCGCTTTATTTATACTTGGCGGAGTGTTATGACAAAGAGGGATTGTTTCAGGAAAGCTATGACACGTTAAGAGAGGGATTGAAAACAGATGAATACTCTGCCGATTTGCATGTTCAAGTGGCAGAGGCGGCAGCAAAACTTAGTAGAATGGATGAAGCACAGCTAGAGCTTGAGCAAGCTATTGCAATAGATCCGTCTCATCTGCGAGCAGCGTTACAACTCATACATCTATTTAAGCAGCAAGAAAAGTATGAAGAGGTGATTGAGATAGCAGCAGATGCAATAAAATATGGAGAAGATGATCCGCAACTCATATGGGAGACGGCATACGCAAAAAAACAGCTTGAGTTGTATTCAGATGCATTAAACCATTATCGCGATGCATATACTTCTTTTAAGGATGATTCTTCCTTTTTGGAAGAGTACGGTTACTTTTTGCTGGAGGAAGGGCTGCGAAAAGAAGCAAAAGACGTGTTTCAGCGTTTGCTGCAACTAGA
Source organism: Bacillus sp. OTU530 (assembly GCF_038440375.1). Classification (NCBI taxonomy): domain Bacteria; kingdom Bacillati; phylum Bacillota; class Bacilli; order Caryophanales; family Bacillaceae; genus Bacillus; species Bacillus sp. OTU530. The sequence continues at coordinate 92,793 of NZ_JASATP010000014.1, read as the reverse complement.
CCCGACACAAGTCCAAATTGAGGAACTGCTATATAATTTAGAGGATTTACAGTAATTTAGGAAGGAAACTTGGTCGCGTTTCTTGAATGTAAAGGGTAAAGAAAAAGAAAGACAGAGGAGGGACGGCGCGCGATGAATACCCCTGTTTCTGTGAATGAAAAGAAAGATTTCGTCAAATGGTTTTTAGGCAATTACCAGCTTAAACAGCGAGAGTGTGTATGGATTTTAAACTATTTGATGAGCCATGACCAGCTCATGAGAAAGGTGCATTTCGTAGAGCATGCGAAATACTGTCCACGTGGGCTAGTAATGTCTACAAGCTGTGTAAAAGAGGCTCCATTTCATTTCTATAAACAAAATGTTATGACAACGGATGCAGAAAAGTCCTTTCATGACATTCGGCTAAATCGGGACGAGGACATATATATTCAACTCAATTTTAAAAGTTCGTTTCAAAATGCAAACTACGTTGCAGTATTGGAAGAAAACCCATACGTCCCAAAAAGCATGGAAGTGAATGAGAAGGATCGCCTTTTAGCAGAACGATTTTTAGAGGAGAGCGTGTTCAAGTTTCAACGCGACAGACTAATGACTTTAATTGATGAGGCGCTTGATGAGCAAAATGAAGCTGCTTTTTTGCAGCTGACAGAGCAGTTAAAGAGAATATAATGAAATTGATAGCATTGTCTTGGCATAGTCAAGATTATGATGAGTGAAAAAGAAAAACCCTTATTTAAGGGTTTTTCTTTTTTTTTCCTGTAGTTCTATGATTTAATAGAAGAAAGAGGAAATTTGAAGGGGGAGTGCATATGAATTGGACCGTTAAGGATATACAGCTGTACGAACAGGCGAAGGAATATGTTGATACGGCCATTATTCCGCTTATTCCGCTTTCTTTCGGAAGCAATATGCAAAACACTGTGCAAAAAGGGGAGTTTATCTCTATTTTTGCTGAGGCGCTAGAACGGGAATATCGAGGACGGCTCCTTTTATTTCCGCCATTTACCTATCTGATTGGACAAAAGGAAGAAGAGAGCCGCCTGCAAAAATGGACTGATTTCGTTACACAAAATGGAATGCGTCACATTGTGTACATAACGAGTGATTACGAGTGGAAGCAAGCTTCCTTAGAGGGCAATTTGTTTTGGCTGCCGGCAATGTCACTTGAGCAGCTTGATGACAAAGCGAAGCGCGAAGTTATGGGGTCACAAATTCGCGAAATCATGGCTATTTTGACTGAAAAATGGGAAAATACAGAATAAATTGATTGTTTATATCATTATGAGTAGTCTGATATTGACCAATGAGAGTGCTTATTATATCATGATAGTGTCTTAGTTTTTTTTCCCATTTTTTCTTGTATTATCCTAATGGGTATAACTTTTGATAGAGGGGGGAACTTTCATGAGCGAGAAAGAACATAGGGTTTCAAGACGCCAATTTCTTAACTACACGCTAACAGGTGTAGGCGGATTTATGGCAGCCGGTATTATTATGCCGATGGCGCGTTTTGCACTTGATCCGATTTTAGAGAAGGAAGCAGGAACCGAGAAGGTAGCTGTTGCGCAGGTCAAGGATATTACAACAGAACCGAAGCGTTTTGACTACAAAGTGAAGCAAGTGGATGGCTGGCACAAATCTGATGAGCCGAAGTCAGCTTGGGTATTTAAAAATGAAAGCGGCGACATCATAGCACTTTCTCCCATTTGTAAGCATTTAGGTTGTACGGTGAACTGGAACGCAAACAAGGATCATCCCAATCAATTTTATTGTCCTTGTCATGGGGGGCGGTATGAAAAAGACGGCACGAATATTCCTGGGACGCCGCCGCTTGCACCGCTGGATGTGTATGAATCACAGATAAAGGATGGCACACTGTATCTTGGTAAAGCGAAGCCGCGGGGAGGTGCGAAATAAATGTTAAATAAGATTTATGATTGGGTAGATGAGCGTCTTGAAATCACACCGTTATGGCGCGATATTGCAGACCATGAGGTTCCTGAGCATGTAAATCCAGCGCACCATTTTTCTGCTTTTGTATACTGCTTTGGCGGACTTACCTTTTTTGTTACAGTGATTCAAATTCTTTCCGGTATGTTTTTGACGATGTATTATGTACCGGATATTAAAAACGCTTGGGAGTCTGTGTATTATCTTCAAAACGAGGTAGCATATGGACAAATTGTGCGCGGTATGCATCACTGGGGAGCGAGTCTTGTTATCGTAATGATGTTTTTGCACACCCTTCGCGTATTTTTTACGGGTTCGTATAAGAAGCCTCGTGAATTGAACTGGATTATTGGTGTTTTAATTTTTGGTGTTATGATGGGACTAGGTTTCACAGGTTATCTCCTGCCTTGGGATATGAAGGCATTATTTGCAACAAAAGTAGGTTTGCAAATTGCAGAGCAAACACCGCTGATCGGAAAGCAAATCAAAACACTGCTCGCAGGGCACTCTGAAATTGTTGGTGCTCAGACTTTAACTCGCTTCTTTGCTATTCATGTCTTCTTCTTGCCAGGCGCACTACTGGGTCTTATGGCCGCACACTTCTTAATTATTCGTAAACAAGGTATTTCCGGTCCTCTATAAAAGATTGTTAGATTATAGGAACCGTATTAAAGGAGGGAGATTATGCATCGGGGCAAAGGGATGAAGTTTGTCGGAGATTCACGCGTACATGCTGTCCGGCATTCCAATATTCCGAAGGATTATTCGGAATATCCAGGAAAAACAGAAGCATTTTGGCCGAACTTCCTATTGAAGGAATGGATGGTTGGAGCTGTATTTTTGATTGGATATTTAAGCTTGACGGTTGCTCACCCGTCACCGCTAGAACGTATTGCGGATCCAACAGATACAGGCTACATACCGCTTCCAGACTGGTACTTCTTATTTTTATATCAAATGTTGAAATATTCATATGCGTCAGGTCCATACACAACTATTGGGGCATTTATTATGCCGGGAATTGCAGCTGGTGGATTACTTTTAGCGCCATTTATCGATCGTGGGCCGGAGCGAAGACCTATTAAGCGTCCATTTGCAACGGGATTTATGCTCCTTGCACTTGCTTCTATTATTTTCTTAACATGGGAGTCAGTTGTAAATCATGATTGGGAAGCTGCAAAAAAACAAGGTGCGATTGTGAAAACAGTGGCTGTTGATAAAGAGGCAGACGGCTATCAGCTGATGCAGAAAAATACGTGCTTAACCTGTCACGGTGATAATTTGCAAGGTGGAGCGGCAGCACCGACACTGCAAAATCTGTCATTAACACCAGAAGAAATTGCTAAGATTGCTAGAAACGGTAGAGGCGCGATGCCAAAAGGAGTATTTAAGGGGACGGATGAGGAACTGAAAAAAGTCACTGAGTATATTACTCAATACAATAAAAAATAGTGGGGAGGCCGGCTGCGCATTGTAGTCGGCTTTTCTACTTTACACTTTAAGAATAATTTTCCAGCCAGAAGGTCCATTCGACGTAGCCAGAAAACTTAAGAATAGAGTGTAAGTACAACTCTGCCTGATGGCGGGCTTTCTTTATGATAGAAAAATTTAGTATTATGATAACTATATGGATTTGGACGAAAGTTGAGGGGGAACATGTCATGTATTTGTATCATATATTGCGTAGTCGATCTTTTTTAATCCTGCTTCTCATTGTAAATTTACTTGGGACCGCATATGGGTATGTATGGTATGGTTACCAGTTGGTAGAAACTGAGCCGAGATTTCTTCTTTTTGTACCAGACAGCCCTACCGCTAGTTTATTTTTTTCATTTGTTTTGCTTGCCTTTTTATTTAAAGTGAATTGGGGGATGATGGAGGCTTTCGCAATTGTAACACTGTTGAAATATGGAACATGGGCTGTTGGTATGAATATTTTGTTGCTCTTGATGGAGGGAACTTTGGATTGGACAGGATACATGCTCATGATTTCACACGCCGCAATGGCGATACAAGGGATATTATATGCTCCTTTTTATCGAATGAAGCGTTGGCATCTTGCTGCAGCATCTATTTGGACGCTTCATGATGTCGTCATTGACTATGTGTACAAGCAAATGCCTAGGTACGGCATATTAGACCAGTATTATCAGCCTATCGGATATTTTACATTTTGGCTGAGTATATGCTGCATTGGCGCCGCCTATTTCTTCTGTTTGCGGGAGAAGCGTTTAGAGTTACCGTTGCAGTAAGGGAGGTATCATTTTTGGCATTTTCTTGTCCACCCCTTCATACATTGTAACTAGAAGGTGTAGGGGGGACAAGAATGAAAAAAATCATTGCCTTTCTAATAGCAGTTTTTCTCTTAGTCGCACCGACTCGCATTTACGCAGCTGATTGGAGCGAATTAAATCGGTTGCTTGACGAGTCATTGCAACTTGTGAAGCAGGAGGAATATACGAAAGCAGAACGAATTTTGACATATTTCTCAACCGAGTTTGCGGATTTAAATAAAAAAGAGGATTTTTCGGCGGAGCACACTCGGGTCATCTCCATCGCTTACGATAAAGCGGTGCAAGCTATGCGGGAAGAAACGATGAGTCAGAAGGAAAAGGAAGATGATGTGACAGCGCTTCGACTTGTGGTCGATGCGGAATCTTCGCAATTTCAGCCTCTTTGGCTCAGTCGTGAAAATACAATCATGAGTGCGTTTTCGCAGATGGAAACAGCGGTACAAAAGCAGGATGATGAGCAATTCCAAAGAACACTTAATACATTTTTATACGAATTTGATATTATCTATCCAAGCTTAGTGGTAGATCTACCTAAGGAAGAAATTGAGCGTTTGAACGCACATCTGTCTTACTTGGATGAGTTTCGCAACGTAATGGCGAAAAATGAGAGCGGACAAAAGCAAATGCAGGTGATTCGTCAGGACTTAGAAACAGTATTTCAAAGCCCGAACAAGGATGAAGCAACTCCTTCTTTAATTTGGGTTATGATCTCCACAGGTAGTATTATTATTTTTACATTAACTTATGTTGCTTGGAGAAAATATAAAGGTGAACAAGAAAAGCGAAAAAATCGCATGAAGTCTAAGAACCGATAATATCTTCTAGGTTTTCGTTGACAAGGAAATAACGGCAAAATAAAATGAAAATTATACCACTGGATAATTTTCATTCCTTGCTTGTCTAGTTAGTAAAGAAGCGCTTCAAAATTGGAGGATAATAATGCTTTACGTAATCTATTTCATCATCATTTTGCTTATCCCATTGTATGCACAAATGAAAGTTCGCAGTGCTTATAGCAAATATTCACAAGTGTACTCAACATCTGGAATGACGGGTGCACAGGTTGCTAGAAGGGTACTGGATGCGAACGGATTATACGATGTAGCGGTTGAGGAAACGCCAGGACAGCTATCAGACCATTATGACCCGCGCACGAAAACAGTTCGCTTGTCCACGAATAACTATTACGGCCAGTCAGTTGCCGGAACTGCAGTAGCAGCTCATGAGGTCGGTCATGCAATTCAGGACGCGAAAAATTATAACTTTATGCGTGTCCGTCATGCACTGGTGCCAGTTGCTAACTTTGGCTCTAATATGTCTTGGATTTTTGTTATGATTGGCATGTTTGCAGGCCTTTCCAAGATGCTTCTTCTTGGAATTGTTCTTATGGCAGCTGGGGTGTTATTTCAGGTTGTTACGCTGCCTGTTGAATTTGACGCATCAAGCCGGGCGATGAAGCAAATTTCTTCTCTTGGTATTGTGTCGCACAGTGAAGAAGTGCAGGCACGTAAGGTATTGAATGCAGCAGCCCTTACATACGTAGCGGCAGCGGCTGTTGCTGTTTTTGAATTGCTGCGGTTGCTTCTTATTTATACAGGTATGCAGCGGAGCGATGATTAGACAAAAAAGCTATCGAGGACTCGATAGCTTTTTTGTTTCGATTTGCCTAAGGATTAGAATGTGCTTTGTTCATTGTGTAGTTGCAGCATGTATGCAGCAACCAAATCTGCGAATCCTTTTTCTCACCGTCAATTATGAAGAGGATTTTTATTTTCATCAAGTGTAAATCCTTCCCCAATGACATCATGGACATCATTGACAGCAACGAAGGCATGGGGATCAATAGATGTGATAATGCTTTTTAGTTTGATGAGTTCGTTTCTTGCTACTACACAGTATAATACGTGTCGCTCCTTCTTTGTATATGTCCCCATTCCGTGTAAAAATGTAGCGCCACGATCCATTTTTGAGAGGATTTTCTCTGCAATTTCCGCATTTTTCTCCGAAATGATTGTCGCTCCTTTTGCAGCGTAAGCACCTTCTTGCATAAAATCAATTACTCGTGCACCGACAAATACCGCGACAAGCGTGTACATCCCTTGCTGATAGGAGAGATATGTAATAATTGAGACGAAAATTACAACTGCATCGAATAAAAACATAGTTTTCCCCATGCTCCAACCGATGTATTTATGTGCGAGTCGTGCGATAATATCAACACCGCCTGTTGTACCGCCGTAACGAAAAATAATCCCAAGTCCCACCCCGATAAACAGGCCTGCAAACAGTGCGGCCAATGTCATATCCTTTTGTAGATTTAAGTGGAGATTAAATAAGCCGTATCGTTGAAAGACCCAAAGGAAGGCAGAAACGCTAAATGTTCCAATTAGTGTATACAGAAAGGTTGTGCGACCAAGGAGCCTCCAGCCAACGAAAAAAAGCGGGATATTTAGAAGTAAATTCGTATAAGAGGGATCCCAGTGAAACAAAAAGTACAGCAGTAGTGTAATCCCTGTAAATCCGCCCTCCGCCAAATGATTTTCGATGTTAATATTGACGATACCAAATGAAAAGATGGCAGATCCAATGACAATAAAAATAATATTGCTGATTCTCAGACCGAAGTTCATGCTAATCCCCCTGTTCCATTGTGCAATATCATATTATAATTTATCTGTTTATTAGTGGGAAATTATGTACAAGTGAAAAGAAATTTGTCAAATGCCATAGAATTGGCTAACATGAAAAGAGGAAGAAAATTGAGGTGAATGGAATGGGACATAAAACGATACATAAGATGCAGCAAGAAGTCGATGAATATATTAGTCAATTTAAAGAGGGCTATTTCAGTCCGCTTGCGATGATGGCGAGATTAACAGAAGAGATGGGTGAATTAGCGAGAGAAATCAATCATTATTATGGGGAAAAGCCAAAAAAATCGACAGAAAAAGAACGAACCGTCGAAGAAGAGCTAGGAGATGTACTTTTTGTTATGATTTGTATGGCAAACAGCTTGAACATTGACCTCGAAACAGCCCATAATGTAGTGATGGATAAATTTCAAACGCGTGACAAAAACCGTTGGACACGCAAGGAAGAGGGAGAGACACAACAATGAACACAATTCGTATTGCAGTAGCTGGTCCAAGAGGAAGAATGGGGGTAGAGGCGCTTCGTCTCATTGAACGAACTCCGCACTTTCAGCTTGTTGCGGCTGTAGACCGTACAAATGGTGGAAAACTGATTTCTGATATCGATGGACTTCCGTCTTTGGCAGCGCCAATTTATGAAGATTTAAATGTATGTTTATCAGAGGTACAGGTGGATGTGCTGCTTGATTTAACGACACCGGAAATTGGGAAAAACCATGTGTATATTGCCTTAGAACACGGTGTACGTTCGGTTATTGGAACAACGGGTTTCACAGAGCAAGAACTCCGTGATCTCGAGGCAGCCGCGAAAGAGAAAGGTGTAGGAACGATTATTGCTCCGAACTTTGCAATTGGCGCCATTTTGATGATGAAGTTTGCACAAATGGCAGCAAAATATTTTCAAGACGTTGAAATCATTGAGCTTCATCATGATCAAAAGCTTGATGCTCCATCAGGAACTGCGGTGAAAACAGTGGACTTAATCCGTTCAGTTCGTGAACCAAAAAAGCAGGGGCATCCGAATGAATCAGAGCAGCTGCAAGGTGCGAGGGGTGCAGAGGTAGACGGCATTCATATTCACAGCGTCCGCTTGCCGGGATTAATCGCCCATCAGGAAGTACTATTTGGCGGCGATGGTCAAATGCTTACAGTTCGTCACGATTCGTTTAACCGCGTTTCCTTCATGTCCGGTGTTCAACTTGCTGTTGAAACGGTTATGAAGGTAGATGGACTTGTGTATGGATTAGAAAATATTGTAGATTAAAAAAGAAACTACATACAATATTAAAGGGGAGACGGAGATGAAAATTGCTTTAATTGCTCACGATAAGAAAAAACAAGATATGGTTGCGTTTACGTACGCATATAAACCAATATTGGAGCAGCATGAACTATTTGCGACAGGGACGACAGGGCTTCGGATTATGGAGGCGACAGAAATGGCGGTTACACGTTTTCAGTCTGGTCCGTTAGGCGGTGACCAAGAGATTGGTGCGATGATCGCAAAAAATGATATGGATATGGTCATTTTTTTCCGCGATCCACTTACAGCGCAGCCGCATGAGCCGGATGTCAATGCATTGCTTCGATTATGCGATGTATATTCGATTCCACTTGCTACAAATATGGCGAGTGCTGAATTATTGATGCATGCTTTAGAACGGGGAGATCTAGATTATCGAGCATTAAGAAAATGAGGGAAGTACAGCATGAGTGATTTACATATATTAGCTTTTGGCGCACATGCGGATGATGTAGAGATCGGGATGGCTGGCACAATTGCCAAGTATGCGCGATTGGGATATAAAGTGGGGATTTGCGATTTAACAGAAGCTGAGCTGTCCTCTAATGGCACCGTAGAAGGAAGAAGATACGAAGCGGAGGAGGCGGCCCATATATTAGGGGCCGTTCAACGCATCAATCTGCATATGCCGGATAGGGGATTGTACATGCAGGAGGAACGCATTTGGAAATTGGTAGAAGTGATTCGCTTGTATAAGCCTCAGCTTGTGTTTGCTCCATATTGGGAGGACCGTCATCCTGATCATGCAAATTGCGCTCATCTTGTAGAGGAAGCAGTGTTTTCGGCGGGCATCCGCAAATATATGCCGGAACGTGACGCACACCGCGTACAAGCGTTGCATTATTACATGATTAATGGATTTCATCAACCGTCTTTTTGTGTAGATATCAGCGAAGAGATGGACAAAAAAATTCGTTCTTTACAAGCATACAAAAGTCAATTTGTAAAAGGGGAGAACGGTGTTAGCACCCCGTTGACGGAAGGCTATATTGAAACGGTCGTTGCACGCGATACATTGTTTGGAAAAGAAGTGGGAACAAAGTATGCGGAGGGCTTTATAAGTAAAAAGCCGCTTCTCATCAGACATGGTTTACTGGGAGGGATAGAATGAAGCTGAAAATTGGGATTACATGTTATCCTTCCGTCGGCGGCTCAGGTGTTGTCGGGACGGAATTAGGGAAGCTGTTAGCAGAACGTGGACACGAAATTCATTTTATTACCTCAGGCATGCCATTTCGACTGAATCGTTTCTATCCGAACATTTACTTTCACGAGGTAGCGGTGAATCAATATTCTGTTTTTCAATACCCACCTTATGATTTGGCGCTTGCAAATAAAATGGCCGAGGTAGCAGAGCGGGAAAATCTTGACTTGCTTCATGTGCATTATGCAATTCCGCATGCTGTCTGTGCATATTTAGCAAAACAAATGACGGGTGATCATCTGAAAATTGTTACTACCCTGCACGGTACGGATATTACAATTCTTGGATATGATACATCTTTAAACAGTTTAATTCGGTTTGGTATCGAAAAATCGGATATCGTAACAGCTGTTTCGGATTCGCTTGCACAGGAAACCTATGATTTAATTAAGCCTAATAAGGAGATTGAAACAGTATACAACTTTGTGGATGAACGCGTATATCGCAAACGCGATATGTCTCATTTGCGCAATGAATATGGCATTGAGCCGGATGAAAAGGTTATCATCCACATTTCAAATTTCCGGAAGGTTAAGCGAGTGGAAGATGTTATTCAATCGTTTGCACTCATTCGAGAAAAAACACCTTCCAAGCTTCTGCTAGTAGGAGATGGACCAGAGCTGTGCGGGATGACAAAGCTGGTAAAGCAGCTCCAGCTAGAAGGAGATGTGTTATTTTTAGGAAAGCAGGATAATGTAGAGGAACTCTTGTCCATGAGTGATCTGCTGCTATTGCTTTCTGAAAAGGAGAGCTTTGGTTTGGTGCTGCTTGAGGCAATGTTTTGCGGTGTGCCTTGCATTGGCACGAATGTGGGCGGTATTCCTGAGGTGATTCGAGATGGGGAAACAGGATTTATCTGTGAGCTGGGAGATGTGCAAGATATTGCGGAAAAGGCCTTGCATGTTTTAACAAATCCAACATTACATACGGAGATGGTAACGCGTTCAATGGATATGGCAAAGGAGCGCTTCCGTTCGAGTCACATTGTTTCTCAATACGAAGATTTGTACTATAAACTGTTAGGGACTGAGCGAAATGCAACCGTTTAAACATGCGTCCGCTATTATAGAGAAGCTAGAGAAACACGGATTTGAAGCCTATTTTGTAGGCGGAAGCGTGCGTGACTTTATCATTGGAAAGCCAATTAGTGATGTGGATATCGCGACATCAGCGCTTCCTAATGAAGTGATGAGGATATTTCCTCATCATGTTCCAATTGGGCTGGAACATGGAACTGTGCTTGTTTTGTATGAAGGTATTTCATATGAAGTGACAACATTTCGAATGGAAGCGGAGTATGATGACTTTCGCAGACCGAGCCATGTCTCGTTTGTAAGGTCTCTTGAGGAAGATTTAAAGCGAAGGGATTTTACGATGAATGCGATTGCCATGACAGCGAACGGCGATATGATTGATTCATTTGGAGGACAGGAAGCAATACATCGCAAACAAATTCAAACTGTTGGAAATCCAGATGAACGTTTTAGGGAGGACGCGCTTCGCATGATGCGAGGTGTTCGCTTTGTAAGTACGCTTGGCTTTCATTTGTCGGATGAAACGAAGCAGGCTATACAAGAACATGCAGGACTGCTTGTACATATTGCAATTGAACGTATTGCTGTTGAGTTTGAAAAGTTGCTGCTGGGAGAGGGCGTTCGACAGGCACTTTTACTTCTGGTAGAAACAGACTTATATGCATATCTTCCTTATTTTGAGAAAAAGGGAGAACAAATCGCCAGTGCTGCTATGTATAATTGGGATGTCATTCAATCAAGCGAAGAGGCGTGGGCCTTGCTATTGCGTGCGGTGAAGCCTGAGAACGCGGATGCTTTGCTTAAGAACTGGAAGTTATCTAACAAAAAGGTTCACACGATTACGTCTATTCTCCATTGTTTAGTGCAGCGGGAGAAATCAGAGTGGAATGACATGCTGCTATATCAGAGCGGAGAAGAAATATCAATCATGACAGAGCGTGTTGTGTCTGCTCTGCAAGGAGAGCAGCCTAGTATCGAGCATGTGCACAGTCTATATAAAAAGCTGCCCATTCACAGTCGAAAGGATTTAGCAGTGACCGGTACAGATTTGCTGCAATGGACAGGCAAACAAGGAGGTCCGTGGCTTGCTGCTGCCCTTGGGCAACTAGAGCGTGAGGTTGTATGCGGCAGGCTTGCCAATTCAAAGGAAAGTGTGAAGGAGTGGCTGAAACAATGCAATCTTCTATAAGAAGACAATTGCTCGAAATTTTTTCTAAGTCAGATGGGGAATTCGTGTCCGGACAAATGATTAGTGATGAATTAGGTTGTTCTCGGACAGCTGTATGGAAGCATATGGAGGATCTTCGAAAGGAAGGCTATGAGCTTGAGGCAGTGCGGCGGCTTGGATATCGAATTGCTCGTAAGCCTGATAAAGTAACTGGAAATGAAATCCATCTCGGCTTACAAACGGATTATATTGGAAAAAATATTTATTTTGAAGAAACGGTGGAATCTACACAAAAGATTGCTGCCCGTCTCGTTTATGAAGGTGCTTCCGAGGGTACTGTTGTTGTAGCAGAAGAGCAAACATCGGGGCGCGGCCGTTTAAGCCGCACATGGCATTCTCCGAAGGGAACAGGCATTTGGATGAGTGTTATTTTACGTCCTGATATTCCAGTGCAGAAAGCGCCTCAGCTTACGCTCTTGGCTGCCGTTGGCATTGCGCAGGCGATCGAGAAGTGCACAGGTCTTTCTGTGGGCATTAAGTGGCCAAATGATATTCTCATTAACGGTAAAAAAGCAGTCGGTATTTTAACGGAGCTGCAGGCAGATCCGGATAAGATTCATGCTGTCATTATCGGCATTGGCATAAATGTTAATCAGCAGCATGAACACTTAGCGGAAGATATCCGTCAGATTGCGACGTCTCTGCTTATTGAAACAGGACGGGAACAAAAACGTGCAGAATTAATGCAGGCGATTTTTTTGCAGCTAGAAAAGCTGTATAAGCAATATATGGCAGAAGGCTTTGGGATTATTAAGCTGCTGTGGGAGAGCTATGCGGTAAGTATTGGCAAAGAAATTACGGCTCGAACTATGACGAATGCCATTACTGGAATAGCAAAAGGGATTACGGAGGATGGCATATTAATGCTGGAAGACCGAGAAGGTGTTATCCATTATATTCATTCTGCTGATATTGAAATCTAGTACCGCAAAAGGAAGTTTGCTATAATGGTTACTGAACAAGGGCAGTATCGAGAGAACTGCACCATCATATCTAAGTAAGAAAAAAGGATTCTGCCTTGATCCGCAATATAGGACTAGGACAGAAGGATGAGAATAGCTGTCATATATCCTTCTTTCTGTATTGGAAAGAGGGTTTTTAGGATGGCCCTTTCCTTCTTCCTGCAAATGAGGAGGAGAATGATGAAAAGCTCTAAGGATTTTTTGCAAATGAAGCAGCATGATGAACCAATTGTAATGGTAACAGCATATGATTATCCGTCTGCCAAGCTGGTGGAGCAAGCTGGTGTGGACATGATTTTGGTTGGTGACTCGCTCGGTATGGTGGTGCTTGGGTACGATTCTACAATACCGGTTACAGTTGAGGATATGATCCATCATACAAAGGCGGTCCGTCGAGGTGCTGCCGAGACGTTTATTGTAACGGATATGCCATTTATGTCCTATCACGTTTCTAAAGAAGAGGCGATGAAAAATGCACGCCGCATTATGCAAGAAGGCGGGGCGCATGCAGTAAAGGTTGAGGGAGCAGATGAAGTGGTTGATATCATCGGTCTTCTTACACGCGCTGGTGTGCCTGTTGTTGCGCATCTTGGTTTAACGCCACAGTCAGTCGGTGTATTAGGCGGCTATAAAGTGCAGGGCAAGGATGCAGAAAGTGCCCGTAAGCTGCTGGAGGATGCGAAAAAGTGCGAACAAGCAGGGGCGATTGCGCTTGTATTAGAATGCGTGCCGAAGCAATTGGCAGCGCAAATATCTATGCAGTTGAACATTCCGACAATTGGTATCGGTGCAGGTAATGATACAGATGGCCAAGTTCTCGTTTACCATGATGTTATCACATATGGCGTAGGTCGCGTACCGAAGTTTGTAAAGCCGTTCGCATCTGTTCAGGATGAAATCGTGCGCGGGATTACGCAATATACGAAAGAGGTAAAAACAAGACAATTTCCAAGCGAAGAACAATCTTTCACAATGAAGGAAGAAGAATTGCTTGCACTGTACGGAGGAAGTATTTCATGCAAATAATTTCACATATTACACAAATGCAGCAACTCGTGTTAAAGCTGCGCGAGACAGGAAAAACAATTGGTTTTGTTCCCACAATGGGGTATTTACATGAGGGGCATGCAACGTTGCTTCAACAAGCAAGAGAAGAGAATGATATTGTCGTTTTAAGTGTATTTGTAAATCCCCTACAATTTGGTCCGAATGAGGACTTTGATCGATATCCGCGCAATATCGAACGCGATGAATGCGTGGCGAAGGAAGCAGGAGCTGACTATTTGTTTTATCCGAGTGTTACAGAGATGTATCCATCGAAACGGACAACAACAATTACGGTGACATCCCGCACTGATGTGCTATGTGGACAAAAGCGGCCTGGACATTTTGATGGTGTAGCAACGGTACTTCTAAAGCTGTTCAATATTGTCATGCCGCACCGAGCTTATTTCGGCTTGAAGGATGCCCAACAAGTGGCTGTTGTACAAGGGCTTGTTTCCGATTATAATATTCCGGTGACCATCGTTCCGGTTCACACGGTACGGGAAAATGATGGACTGGCAAAAAGTTCCCGTAACGTTTATTTGTCCGAAACAGAGCGTGCGCAAGCTCCGAGTCTATATCAAGCATTGCAGCTTGCACAGCAGGCAATTGCAAACGGTGAACGAAACCCTTCGATTGTCCGCTCTATTGTAGAAAAGCAGATTGTAACACATACAGATGGTGAAATTGATTATGTGAGTATATATTCGTATCCGGAACTTGAGGAGCTAGATGTGCTACAAGGAACCGTGATAGTAGCAATTGCAGTGAAGTTTTCGAAAGCAAGACTGATTGACAATCTTGTACTGACAGTAGAATAAGGGGGAGCAGCTATGTATCGCATGATGATGAGAGCGAAATTGCACCGTGCAACTGTAACGGAAGCGAATTTAAACTACGTAGGAAGCATCACGATTGATGAAGATTTAATGGATGCGGTCGGTGTTGTAGAAAACGAAAAGGTACAAATTGTAAACAATAATAATGGTGCACGTTTTGAGACGTATATTATTAAGGGAGAACGCGGCAGCGGTGTGGTTTGTTTAAATGGTGCAGCGGCGCGTCTTGTTCAGCCTGGAGATAAGGTTATTATTATTTGTTACGGATTTGTATCAGAGGAGCAGATACACGAACATAAGCCGAAAATTGCTGTTCTAGATGAACAGAATCAGATTGTGGAAATGCTTGGGCAGGAACCAGCTGCAACGATTAAATAAAAAAGCAGGTCCGATGCCTCTAGCAGGAGAGAAATATTTTGCCTCATTGGGTGAAAAAGGCTTTTCACACTGTGGGAGTTAAACAGCGTTTGAAATTTTATACATTTCGATTTTGTACGAAGAGAAAAGTCCCCAACAACTGGGGATTTTTCTTTTGGTTCCACTTTAAGAAAGGATAAATTCCCAGCTAGAAGTTTATTCGACGCAGTGGGGAATTTTAGGAATAAAGTATAAGGGTAACTACGCCTCTGTCTTCGCCCGAGCCGTGTCTGCTTTTCTTAAGTAAGATTGATGGAAACGTGGTATAGTAAGAGTAAGCATGTCTTGGTGTTGTGAAAAGTAAAGAGGTGTTCATTATGTACAACCGCTATGTTGTGGTAGATCTTGAAACGACAGGAAATATATATAAAGGCGGAATTGATAAAATTACGCAAGTGGCAGCTGTTGTCATCGAGAATGGAGAGGTTATAGAAATCTTTTCAACGTTTGTGAATCCAGGTAAGCCAATTCCTCCTTTCATTGCTGAATTAACGGGAATTAATGATGATCTAGTTCAACACGCTCCTTCTTTTCAAGATGTGGCTCCGATGATTGCTGAGCTTTTAGAAAACTCCTGCTTCGTTGCTCATAATGTTCATTTTGATTGGAGATTTTTGCAGGAGGAACTGAAACTATCTGGTTTTCCTTCAGTTGTCTGTCCTTCTATTGATACAGTAGAACTCGCGCGTATTTTGTTGCCTACTGCTGAAAGTCATAAGCTAGGTGACTTAGCCAAGCTTTTTGCGCTTGAACATGAAAATCCGCATCGCGCTGATAGTGATGCGATGGTAACAGCAGAATTATTTTTGCTGCTATGCAATAAATTAGCGGCTTTACCACTTGTTACACTTCAGTCATTATATAATTTGAGCCGATCCTTTAAGAGTGAAATCAGTGAATTGCTGTCCGCTCTTATTCTGGATAAACTAGTAAGCAGTTCTCCAAAAGAGGAGTATGACATTTACCGTAATCTCGCGCTCCGTAAACGTAGCTATGAAGCACCTGCGGAAGAAGCGAGTCCTATAGAGTTTTCTGCATGGAAAACGCTGATGCAACAAAATGGCCATCCGAATGGATTTGAATATAGAGCAGGACAAATACAAATGGCAGAGGAAGTGTATGATGCCTTTTCTTCGGCACGCATTTCGTTAATTGAGGCAGGAACAGGAACAGGAAAAACGCTGGCATATTTAATTCCGAGCTTGTTCCACGCTCGAAAAGCTGAACAGCCTGTTGTCATTAGCACACAAACAGTGCAGCTGCAGCAGCAAATTGTGGAGAAGGAAATCCCGGTTTTAAGAAAACTGCTTCCTTTTTCCTTTCAAACAGCCGTGATGAAAGGAAGAAAGCATTATATATGTCTACAAAAATTTGAACATGTATTAGAAGAACAGGATGAAAATTATGATACTGTATTAACGAAGGCAAAAATTTTAGTATGGCTTCTTGAAACAGAAACGGGAGATGTAGATGAGCTGAATTTGCCGACTGGCGGAAAGCTGCTATGGGAACGGATTTGCAGCGGTGGAAATAGCACTGGAACGAGTAATCCATGGAACAGCCGTTGTTTTTATCAGCAGGCGAAGCATCGTGTATTATTTGCTGATCTTATTGTTACAAATCATGCGCTGCTGCTGCAGGATGCGACAAATGAAGATTCTTTGTTATCCTCATATGAATATGTCGTGCTCGATGAGGCGCATCATATTGAAGAAGCGGCGAGTCATATGCTTGGTGAACAGTTTTCATGCATGCAGTTTCAGCTCTGGTTATCAAGGATGGGGACACTTGAAACAAATGATGTGCTCTCAAACATACGCGACATACTGGGCGATACATTGGATCCAGCGTGGAAGAAGATTCATCATGTATTAAAAGAAGTGAAATGGGAAAGTGATGAATTATTTCGGTTGCTTCGCTCCTTCATTTTTGAAAAAAACAAAAGCAAGCAGGCTGATAGTAATGTTCGGGTTCTGTACCGATATGAACGAAAAACGGAAAAGGGAAAGCTTTGGAATGCTATTACAGAAGGGGCTGACCGTTTAATACATATACTGGAAGAGCTGTGTGTTCTATTACAAGGGCAAGTGCAAAAAAGTGGAAGGTTTGCTGAGTATGTAATCGTGCAGCAATTTATTACGCTTGTTGATTCGCTTGACGAGATGAGGCAGACGCTGCTCCACTTGTTGCTGCAGGAGCAGCAGGATGGTGTAACGTGGTTTGAAGCAGAAACGAAGGGGAGTATTCACTCTACCATTATATACAAGCAGCCGATTGACGTAAGTGACCTGCTCGCGGACCGCTTTTTTGCGAAAAAGAAAAGCGTTGTTCTTACATCTGCGACGTTAACTGTCAACCAGACATTTGACTATATCATTCGAGCGCTCGGACTCTCTGATTTTTGTCCATCTGTGATGGCTCTTTCCTCCCCGTTTCAATATGATCAACAAGTTCGAATGATGGTTCCGACGGATTTACCTTCTATAAAACAAGTATCACAAGATGAGTATGTAGAGGCAATCGCACGCCATATCATAAAAATTGCTAAGGTAACAAACGGCCGGATGCTCGTTTTGTTTACCTCTTATGAGATGCTGAGGCAAACGCATGCAGCAATCAAAGAAACCGGAGCATTGGAGGAATTTGCGCTTCTTGCGCAAGGGGTGAGCAGCAGCCGGATGCGAATGACAAAGCAGTTCCAACAGTTTGAAAAGTCAATTTTGTTTGGTACAAGCAGCTTTTGGGAGGGAATTGATATACCTGGAGAAAGTTTGAGTTGCCTTGTGATGGTGCGTCTTCCATTTGTTCCACCGGATCATCCGATTATGGCAGCAAAAGGGGAAAAAATAGAGAGAGGTGGGGGCAATGCCTTTATTGAATTGGCTCTTCCACAAGCTATTCTTCGATTTAAGCAAGGCTTTGGCAGACTGATTCGTACGGAAAGTGATACAGGTACGTTTTTTGTGTTAGACCGTCGTATTACAACGACCTTTTACGGAAAACGATTTATTGCATCTATTCCTGCGATTCCTCTATATGAGCAGCCATTGCAAAATTTGTTAGAATTGATGGAGAATGGATAGGTTCCCTGTATTTCAATAAAGAAAACTCACTGTTCGGTGAAGACGAAGGTGCAGTTGCATTTATCTGTTGTTCCTAAAATTTCCGGCTACGTCAAATTCGCTTCTAGCTAGAGGTTTATCCTTCTGAAAGCGTAAAAAGACCTGCAGAAACATCCGCAGGCGTTCATGTGGGTTAGAAGAAATTTTATTGTAGAATCTTTCACTTCGTTGATTCATCAAAGATTGTGCGATAAAAAGGCGAGACGATATGAGTCCAAACCTTTTTTCCCGTGTAATGACCTGCTATAATAAGTGGTGATGCAGCAGGGGTTATAAGAATGTACTTTTATTGTAACCTCGTTGCCCGCTTCTATGATTAGAAATTTTGTGTAACGGAGGAGTCAAGATGGATAAGAAGATGGGGGTGCTTTCTACAATGCGTTTTCAATATACAAGCAATCTGTATAAAATTGTAGATAGCCTTAACCCAACCCTTAGGGAAAAAGATTTAATGTTTGGGCTGGCTCTTGATGAGAAAGAGAAAAAAACAGCTGTATTTACTATATATAGAACGTAGTGATACAATGAAAAAGTGGCTACTCGGAGCCATTGCGTTGCTGGTCTTGCTTCTCCTCTGGAGTTTGTATATTTATAAGGAAGCGATGAATGGAAAGACTCATGGTGAGGCTCATGCAATCGAAATGGCAAAGAAAAATGCGAATCTTGTCAGCATTACAAGAACAGACTATTATCATGGTTATAAGAAAAATCTATCTTATACTGTTGTAGAGGGCTCTGATGCAAAACGTAAGCAGTGGATTGTACTTGTGCCAGAAAAAGATGATGAGAAAGTGTTAACGGTCAAACAAAAGGATGCGATTTCAGCAAAGCAAGCCCTGGAGAGCATCATGAAGGATTCAGAGGTGGTTGGGAATTCCGAAAAGCCGAAGGAAATCATCAAAATGAAGATGGGTGCTGAAAAAAACGTTTCACTTTGGGAAATTACATATGTAGATGTAGAGGACCGTTATAGTTTTTGTTATGTTGATTTGAAGACTGGGAGAGTTTTACGCTTATACACACTTCAAAAATAGATGTTGGGGGAACTAAATCATGAAATTGGCAAAACGCGTATCTGCTTTAACACCATCTACAACGTTAGAAATTACAGCAAAAGCGCAAGAATTGAAAGCACAGGGATATGATGTAATCGGTCTAGGCGCAGGTGAGCCAGACTTTAATACACCACAGCATATTATGGATGCTGCTTATCAAGCAATGTTGGCAGGACATACAAAGTACACGCCTACAGGCGGCTTAGCTACTTTGAAAAAAGAGATTATTTCTAAGTTAGAGCGTGATCAACAGTTGTCGTATGAGCCTACTGAAGTGATTGTCTGCAATGGAGCAAAGCACGCGTTATATACATTGTTCCAAGTTATTCTTGATGAAGGGGACGAAGTCATCATTCCGACTCCATACTGGGTAAGCTATCCGGAGCAGGTTAAGCTTGCAGAAGGTGTACCTGTCTTTGTAGAAGGCAAGGAGGAGAACGAGTTTAAGATTACACCCGAGCAGCTGAAAGCAGCGATTACGGAGAAAACAAAAGCAGTTATCATTAACTCACCAAGCAATCCAACTGGCATGATTTATAGTGAGAACGAACTAAAAGCGCTTGGAGAGGTATGTGTAGAGCATAATCTCGTTATTGTTTCCGATGAGATTTACGAAAAGCTTGTTTATGGAGATGCAAAGCATGTTTCCATTGCCCAGCTTTCTCCGGAATTGAAGGAGCTTACGGTGATTATTAACGGTGTATCTAAATCGCACTCTATGACAGGATGGCGTATCGGCTATGCGGTTGGAAATAAAACTTTGATCAAAGCAATGACAAACTTAGCAAGCCATAGCACGTCCAACCCGACTTCCATTGCACAATATGCGACGATTGCCGCTTACCAGCAGCCACAGGATGCAGTAGAAGAAATGCGCGAAGCATTTGAAAGCCGTTTAAATATTATTTATGACAAATTGATCCAAATTCCTGGATTTTCTTGCATCAAACCGCAGGGTGCATTTTACTTATTCCCTAATGCACAAGAGGCAGCAGTGTTAGCAGGTTACGAAACAGTAGACGAGTGGACAAAAGCGCTTTTAGAAGAAGAAAAGGTTGCGCTTGTACCAGGCTCAGGCTTTGGTGCACCAAATAACGTCCGTTTATCTTATGCAACATCACTTGAACAATTAGAAAAAGCGTTAGAGCGCATTCAAGCATTTATGGAAAAGAAAATGAACCGCTAAAGAAAACTTGCCGATTGGCAAGCCGTTAGGCGAGGACAGAGGCATAGTTGCACTTACACTGTGTTCCGAAAATTTCCGACTACGTCGAATTGGCTTCCAACTGGAAATTTATGTTTTCTTACAGTGTAATATAAAATTCCCTTTTCTTTACAGAAAAGGGAATTGTTTTGTATAATAAAAAAAAGAGTTGGACTGAGGTTTCTGTTGGAGGGACTAGAGAAGTGAAAATAACAATTGCTGAAGTAAGTCAGTATGTAAACCAAGAAGTGACAATGGGAGTTTGGCTTGCCAACAAGCGTTCTAGCGGGAAAATAGCCTTTTTACAGCTTCGTGACGGTTCTGGTTTTATTCAAGGGGTTGTTGTCAAAGAAGAGGTAGGGGACGAGATATTCCAAAAAGCTAAGGCGCTTACGCAGGAAAGTTCTTTATACGTAACAGGTATTGTACGTGAAGATGAGCGTTCTCCATTTGGATATGAACTTGCAGTTCAAAATGTGGATCTTATTCATGCTGCGACAGATTACCCAATTACGCCTAAGGAGCATGGTACAGAATTTCTGATGGACAATCGTCATCTTTGGATTCGTTCTAAGCGCCAACATGCAGTTTTGCGAATTCGTCATGAGATTATTCGTGCTACATACGAATTCTTTCATAAAAACGGGTTTGTGAAGGTAGATCCGCCTATTTTGACTGGGAGTGCACCAGAAGGAACAACTGAGCTTTTTCATACGAAATACTTTGATGAGGATGCGTATTTATCACAAAGTGGTCAACTGTACATGGAAGCTGCAGCAATGGCGTTTGGAAGGGTATTTTCGTTTGGACCGACATTTCGTGCGGAAAAATCAAAAACACGTCGTCATTTAATTGAGTTTTGGATGATTGAACCGGAAATGGCTTTTATGGATCATGAAGATAACCTGCGCATGCAAGAAAATTACGTATCCTATCTTGTGCAGTCTGTTTTGCAGAATTGTGCACTAGAACTAAAAACATTAGGAAGAGATATTGCTAAGTTGGAAAAGGTAAAAGCTCCGTTTCCTCGTATTACATACGATGAAGCGATTAAAATGCTTCATGATCAAGGCTATAATGATATTCAATGGGGCGATGATTTTGGTGCGCCGCATGAAACAGCAATTGCCGAAAGTTTTGAAAAACCGGTATTTATTACGCATTATCCGGCAAAAATTAAAGCGTTTTATATGAAACCGGATCCAAACCGTCCAGATGTTGTCTTGTGTGCAGATTTAATTGCACCAGAAGGATACGGTGAGCTCATTGGTGGTTCGCAGCGGATTGATGACTATGATTTCTTAAAACAAAGATTAGATGAGCATGGACTGAATGAAGAGACGTATAAGTGGTATATGGATCTTCGTAAGTATGGCTCTGTACCTCACTCAGGTTTTGGACTTGGATTAGAGCGTACTGTTGCTTGGATTTCAGGAACAGAGCATGTACGTGAAACAATTCCATTCCCGCGTCTGCTCAATCGTCTGTATCCATAATACAAAGAACAATACGGCCTTTCCTAAGATGGTACTTATGACGTTTCCATCTACAGGGAGGGTCTTTTTATCCTCTTTTTTCTTACACTGTAGGAAAGGATAAATTTCTAGCTAGGAGGCCATTCGACGTAGCGGGAAATTTTAGGAATAAAGTATAAGTGCAACTACGCCTCTGTCTTCGCCCAAGAGCGGGGCTCGCCAATCAGCGAGTTTTCTTTATGTAGAAAAGGGGCTAAAAGGAACTTCCCGATTCAGGCAAACATAATCGATTGTGGTATACTAGAGGGCGAGGTGTTAGATAGATGAAAAAGAAAATTATGATTCAATGGTTTGAACAAGGCAGCATTGCCATTCCAAAGCTTCTGATGATTCATTACCGGAAAATGGGATTGAATGAAATAGAATTTATGGTTCTTCTTCATGTTCATACATTTTTAGAGTCAGGAAAGACCTTTCCAACTCCGGATGAAATTGCAGACCGAATGACCATTTCCTCGGTACAATGTATGGAGGTGCTTCGTACGCTTGTACAAAACGGCTTTTTAATGATTGAAGGAAGTCAAAAAGATGGAGCTCTATGTGAGAGTTATTCACTCCAACCATTGTGGGAGAAAATTTTGCAATTGCTTATGAATGAAACTATCTCAGAAGAGCTGGAAATGCAACAACAACTAGAAAACAGTTTATATAGCATATTTGAACAAGAATTTGGCCGTCCGCTATCACCGTTTGAATGTGAGACATTAACAATGTGGCAGGATCAAGACCATCATACGCCAGTTATCATTCAGACTGCTTTACGTGAGGCCGTTCTTAGTGGCAAACTCAATTTCCGCTATATTGACCGTATTTTATTCGAGTGGAAGAAAAACGGGATCAAAACGGTCGAGCAGGCGCAGCAATATGGGCAAAAGTTTAGGGCGAATCAAACGCGTAATAGTGCTCCTATGCGGCAGGAAACGAAGTATACAGGGAAAGTTCCATTTTATAATTGGCTTGAACAATAAAAGAATGCAATTGCATCAGGAGTGAAAGAAATGCTAACTGTTAAACAAATTCGCCATTGTCTTGATACAATGGGAGAGATGTTTCCAGACGCACATTGCGAATTGGTACATTCTAACCCATTTGAATTAGTCATCGCTGTTTCTTTATCAGCACAATGTACAGATGCGCTTGTCAATAAAGTGACAAAAGATCTGTTTCAAAAATATAAAACACCCGAGGACTATTTGAGTGTCTCGCTGGAGGAGCTCCAAAACGACATTCGTTCCATTGGTTTATATCGAAATAAAGCCAAAAACATTCAAAAGTTATGTCAGCTACTTTTAGACGAGTATGGTGGAGAGGTTCCACGTGATCGGGATGAATTGACGAAGCTGCCGGGGGTTGGCAGGAAGACAGCGAACGTTGTTGTATCTGTTGCATTTGGTGTACCAGCTATTGCGGTTGACACACATGTTGAGCGCGTGAGCAAGCGTCTTGGATTCTGTCGCTGGAAGGACTCTGTACTAGAGGTGGAAAAGGCGTTAATGAAGAAGGTGCCGATGGAGGAGTGGAGTGTTACGCATCATCGCATGATCTTCTTTGGACGTTATCATTGTAAAGCACAACGTCCGCAATGTGAAGTTTGTCCACTGTTGGAAGTGTGTCGTGAAGGAAAGAAACGGATGAAAGAAAGGAATAAGTGATGATGCAGTATATAGCTATTCCAGATCTTTTTTTTCGACGCCCCTTTTTTGGAAATGGGGAAAGGAAAGTCAGGTATGATGAAACAACTGCTTTTACAGAGATTATGCGACACGCTTATTTTGTATATGATATTGCTGCTGTCCAATTAGTAGAGCTGTATAAGCCTTGGGAGAATCCAGAAGAAGCAATTTCAGCTGTACTTTCTCTTTGGAAGGAGGCGAAGCAGGAGATTGCGCTTCTGCTTCGTCAACGTAAACGGAGGGAAGCAGAAGGACCGATGATTCACTTCACAGCACATTTTTTATCCGTTCTTCATTGGATGAATGGAGTTGGGATCTCATCCTTGCAGGATATGGACCAAAACATGTGGCATCTACCAGTAAAGCCTATCAACGTAGGAGAACGGATTTTATTTATTTTGGATGGACCTAGTCACTATCATTCGTTTATCCAACTGTCTGAACTGTATGAAGAAGCTGAAAAGCAGTTCCTTAAGCAAATGGTTGTAAAGAAAACTCGCTTAAAGCGCAAAAAAACATCTCCTTTGTAGGAGATGTTTTTTTTTAAGGAACTTTAGGAATTCCCACGTCTTCTTCACTAACAGACTGTTCTGGCGTGGATGGTGAAGTTGCGTTTTCACCGTTGGTATTACTATTATTAGTGTTATTGTTAGGTTCGGCAGCTTCATTGTTCGTGCTATTGCCGCTGTTGTTTCCATTGTTTGCACTGTTATTTCCATTGTTTGCACTGTTATTTCCATTGTTTGCACTGTTATTTCCATTGTTTGCACTGTTATTTCCGTTGTTTGTACTGTTATTTCCGTTGTTTGTACTATTATTTCCGTTGTTTGTACTATTATTTTCTCCGTTAGAAGCATTATTATTGTTCGGCGTATTGGAACTTGCAGCAGCCGGAACAACAACTGTTACAGTAGCTGCACTGCTAGTTTTTCCTCTTGATGTTGCAGTAACAGAGAAGGTATAGCGCCCTCCAGCCTTTGCATTACTCAATGTGAGCGCGACATCCTTTGTATTTGTTTTAAGAGCGGTACTTTGACCACCATCTAGTGAATAATTCACATTAAAAGTTGTATTTTGTATTTTACTTTGTGGGTATGACCAAGACAGGGAAATCTCCTTTTTCTCCTGATTATACTTTGCCTGTAATCCGCTCGGCGCATCTGCTTTTACGGGAACATAGTCGCTCATTTGGCCCTTTACATAAAGCTCGTTATCATCTTGGCGGACAACACTTGACGGTTGTGCAAATGCAGAATTATCATTTCCGAACTTTCGCATCATTTCTTTGAAAATATATTTTGCTATATTCTGTGTGTTACCAACCATATAATTCCCTGCACCGTTTTGGGCGTAGCCGGTCCAAACAGACATTGTATATTGCGGCGTATAACCGACAAACCAACTGTCACTCGTTGCGTTGCTTGGATAGCCAAACTTGGCAATTACCTGCTTTTCAAAGTTTGTTGTTCCAGTTTTTCCTGCTACATCAAGACTTGGAACATTGGCTGCCGTTCCTGTACCGGAGTCTACAACCGTACGGAGCATATCAGTCACCATATAAGCTGTATAATCGCTCATTGCACGTTGCGGTTTTTGCTCAAAGCTCAGCTCCTTGCCGTCTGGAAATACGATTTTACGAATAAAGTGAGGCTTCGTATACATACCATCGTTTGCAAATGCCCCGTATGCGCCAGCCATTTCCAACGGATTTACTGCATTACTTCCGATAGCATAGGATTCGTATACAACATCTTTGTCAAATGTAATACCGAGTCCTTCTGCAAATGTTCGAGCTTTGTCTAATCCAACTTGCTTCAATGTATTTAACGCTGGAATATTATAAGACCATTGCAGGGCTGTACGAATGGAGATATCTCCTTTATAGTCATTATTCCAGTTTTTAATCGGTGTCCCATTGGAATACGTTGTTGGTGCATCCTGGACGATGTGAGAAGTAGCCCACTTTAAATTTTCGATTGCCGGACCGTAGTCAAAAATTGGTTTGAATGTCGAACCCGGCTGACGATTCATATCAATCGCGAAGTTACTGCCGCGGAATGTTGCTTTATACTCCTTGCGCCCGCTGCCGATTGCACGTACTTCTCCAGTACTTGTGTCCATAAATACAAAGGCTGCTTGAAAACGATCATTCGGGTAGTCAATAATGTCTGCTGTATCTAGCATCTTATCGGCATAACTTTGTTGCTCTGGATCAAGCGTTGTATAAATTTGCAAGCCGTCAGTGCTAATGTCAACATTCTTGAGCTGGCTTTCTACTTCCTTAACGGCTGCATCGAGAAATGCTTGATATGGCATTGGATTATTCTGACGTGGAAGCACCCCTTCTGTTACAGGAACCTTCATTGCGTCATCCATTTGCTGCTTTGTAATAAAGTTTTGCTTGTACATAGCTGATAAAACAATATCACGTCGTTTTTTAGCATTCTCTACATTTTCAGGATTCGATGGGTCGTATATACTTGGACCTTGTGGGAGACCCGCGAGCATTGCTGCTTGAGGGAGCGTTAAATCCTTCAAATTGTCAATACCATAATATGCCTTAGCAGCCGCGGCTACGCCATATGCTTGATTGCCAAGGTAGATTTTGTTCAGATACATTTCTAAAATTTCATGCTTCGAGTACTTTTGCTCTAGTTTATAAGCTAAATACCATTCTTGTACTTTACGCTCAAGGGTCTTTTTTGGTGATAAGAAGTAGTTTTTAATAACTTGCTGTGTAATTGTACTGCCCCCTTGAGAGCCGAATCCGCCTGTTATATTCTCTAAAATAGCTTTAGCAGTACGTTTTATATCAATGCCGTGGTGTTCATAAAAGCGTGAATCCTCAGTTGCTAAAAAAGCATTCTCTAACACTTTTGGAATTTGGTCGTACGTAATTTTTGTGCGTTTTTGTGAACCATATTCATGAAGAAAAGCATTGTTTCGGTCATAAAATTTTGTAGAGAGCGGGTCTGCTAATTTTGACTCGTCGATCTTTGGGGCGTCCTTCACCATAGCGAAGAAGGTGGAAACTCCAGCTCCAAGAACGACAATGCCGGTAAGCAAGCAGGCGATTAAAAACTTTTTCAAGAATGACCCTTTTTTCTTCGGTTTTCCCGATTTCTTCGGCTTTCCCGACGGTTGTCCTTCTTGTTTTTTTCTTTCTGCTTGTTTTCGTTCTTCGCGAGAACGATATGTGTCTGACATTATTCTTTCTCCTACCTTTCACTTTTCCAAGAAGTGTCGAAAAATGCGCTTTATTGTTGACTTTATCACGAAAAATACAGTGTGTCTAGTACGTGCAGGTAATCGACTCTTGGGCGATAACCGCACTTAATTAGATATCCTTTCGTTTCAATTTCCTGCTTTGTTACTGACTTTCGTCCACCGTTCGTTTGCCTTTCCCAGTATTCAATCATATGCTTTGCATCAAGGAAATAGATTTCATTATGGAAGGTAAACTTAATGATTACAAAGGCAATTCCTCCATGCTGCAGTATTTGCTTCATATGCTCAATTTGATGCAGATGCAAATTTTGCAGGGGAAAGCTCGTTTTGTTTTTTGTTTCCTTTGCTTCAAAATCGATATATCTTCCTTTGTATACACCATTATAGTCTGTCGTAGAAGGCTGTTTAAAATATGCTTCTCGCACTACTGCTGCGCTCCGCTGTGGATAATCTACCTTTACGATCTGTAGGGGAGTCGGTTTTTTATGTATACAGGCAATATCAGCTGCAGAATAGTATTCGTTCGTTTCGTTCAGTTCTTCTTCCAAGGACATTCCTCTGTTACTATAAGTATGGTTCTTTATGTAGGGATTATGAATCTCCTTCTCACTTGCATAGGGCTTGCCGTTCGGATATCGGATGGACATTATGTACTCACTCCAGACAAAAGTCACTTACAAAGGAGATTATATCAAAAAAAATAGGAGAATAGACTATAAAGTTTTCATAGGAAAAGGTAAAGATAGAAATGAGGTGGGAAAAATGGAAATCATTCGAGCGGAATATGAGCAAATGAACAAGCGGCGGCAAGGAATCGTCTATACAGAGCAGGAAAAAAGTCTGATTAAAGCAATCAAGCAAGGCACTATTCTTGAAAACAGGGATAATATTTCGCGTACGCATGCGTATAAGGAGTATTATTTACGAAATTGTGAGATTCGTTGGTCTTTCTTAGCAAGTATGGTATCGCGTAATGCAGGGTGGAATATGACAGATTTAGAAGGAAAGTATTATCCGAAAATACTGCCTCAGCAGGTACGGAAGCGTTTGTTTTTAACATATGAACGTGCGAATTGGTATATTTTTTCCGATGCATATCCACAGCTGTTATTGTATGAAGAGAGTAAACAGGCTGAAAAACCGTTATTTCACCTTCTAAAAGCCTTTTCTGTATCTGTTTTTATGGAGGCTGAGTGGGAACGTTATTGGTATGAAAAGGATGACAATCGCCTTATGACAGCACTTATTATAAATGAGCAGCAAATGATCCAGCGGCCTGTTATTGAACATCCGTTCTTTCAAAAGCACGTATTTCATTCGCTGCTTTTTAAGGTACAGGAACTATTTCATTTTAGCGCTGTGCTGTTTCCCACTATCCAAGGGAAATTATACGGTTTTTCCGTATCTGACTTTGAAAGACTTTCCAAACGTGTTGAACTTGGTAAGCGGTTAGCGTGGCTTTTATTTTGCCCAAGGTATCAGGAGGGATTTCAGCGTTTTTCTGATGAAACCGTCCACACAGGTTCACGCAGGGACTACGAGCAGTATTTTTCTTTTACAAAGGAACAGGATACCCCGTATTTACGGGATGTCTTTCCGGTGATTCCGCATCAAAGATACGTTGAAAATGATTGGTATAATACAGATGTAGATTTGGATAGCTTATTTTCTTTTGAAGAGCCTCAGCAGCCGTTTGATTTGACGGATTGGTTTATGATAAAGCAAAAGCAACTACATGTATTGATTGAGGTTCAGGATTTTTTTTAATGAAGGGGAAAAATCGCTTTCTTTGCCGAATGAAAACTAGTTTTGTCAGCCAGGAAGGGAGTGGGAATAGGCGCGTCGAAATAGACACGCATGAAAGCAATGAGGGAGGTTTTATAATGAAGATAGTTCCGATGGATGACGTGTTGAATGGGATGGATCGTCTGCTGAGCGCTCTTGATTTGCTGGAAATGAATGTAACGTTACGTGTGAATCATACTGTCAAACATAAAGAAGATGAAGTAATGGATGATATAGAGGTTGTGAACATGCACTTGACGCATTTGGATTCTAAGCTTGAGCATCATTTAAAGAAGGGGAGCTGGCTGCATAAGCTAGAGACACTGGCAGCTATATACTAGAAGAGGCAGGGGTAACGTATGTTGGTAGAATTGACGAAACAATTGCTGGATTGGAATGAGCAGGTACATCAAGTATTTGTGCGGGAAACAAAGGATGCAGATTTTAAGGAGGAGATCCAGCCATTTGTGGAGCAGGTAGATCGTGTGCTAGAAGAATGGAGGCGTGCGGCGGAATCCTGGGTGAAGAAAGAACACCCTAAGCATATACATCTTTTACAAATCGAGCAGGTATGCGAGAATGTAAGAGTAAATGCTGTAGAATGTTTTGGAACTGCCAAGCCAAAGCGTTTTAAGGAAAGATATAAATCTGTAGAGTATGTGTTGCGTAACATTTTAATGAATAGGAATATGTAAAAGCGGCAGTACAATGGTACCTTGCTGCTTTTTTGTATGGTTCAACAACGAAAAAAATGAGAGGTTTCCCTCCCAAATTAAGAGTTTCCTTGCGCAATGCCTTCTTCCACAAGGTAATCAGGCTTTCTTGCCCCCATTGCTTCAAGTTCACGAATTAAATCCCGGTACTGTAAAATGCAAATTTCTCCCATTACATAACGTTGCTGCACAAAATCGAGTAATTCATTTGTTTCTGTTGGCTCATATTGTCTTACCCCGACAAAAACCGTGCGCAATTCCCCTAATGTCATTTCGTTTCCCCCTTAAGAAGAAATCACCTTTTACTTCTTTATGGTAGCATAAAAAAAGCGTTTTCACCGATTTCGAAAAATTTAAACTTCCGACAAGAATAGACAGATTGTAAGAGCATTCTGGCTACACATCTGCCCTCGATTCTTCATATTGTAATGTGTAGATGATGATAAAGAGGAGGGGATTCTATTGTTTCCAAACCAACCTATGCATACCGACGTAAGAAATCCGTATCTGCAGTATAATATGTATCCGTTTGAGCCGTATTACGGAACACAACCTAACTATTTTCAGCCATTTCAGCTTTCCTTTATGAACGGAATGAGTCAGCCAACCTTTTATCCACCACAGTCTCCTGTTTCGCCGCAAATGAATCCGTATACGCTGTATCCGGCAACAAATAAGCAGAACTATAAGAAACAGTCAAAGGGACAAAATGCAGGTGTGATGTCGCAATTTAAAACAGCGGATGGCAATTACGATATTAATAAAATGATGAACACTGCAGGACAAATGATGAACGCGATGAACCAAGTCACGGGACTCGTTAAACAGGTCGGCGGATTTTTTGGAAGGTAAACAGATAATACTTTTGAGCACATTGGATAATTCCAATAATCTCCCCCTTTCTGTAAAATAAATTTCTTCACAAAAGGAAAAAGGGTTTCCATGCTGAAGAGCATACAAACTTTTTTATAGAGTAAGCTTCGTTGCACGGTGTGCTGGTTGTACGCAGGTTGTTTTACTAGGGGAGTAAAGGCGGACTGTGTCCGCTTTTCTTACACTTTAAGAAGGGATAAATTTCTAGCAGGAAGACAATTCGACGTAGCTGGAAATTTTAGTGATAAAGTATAAAGGCAACTACACCCCTGTTTTCGTCCGGGGGGCAGGGCTCGCCAATTGGCAAGTGTTTTTTATTGCTTTCTACTTGTCGTAAAGATCGAATTAAATATTCTGAAAAGTGAAATTTTTATTTGTGCTTATAAAATGGTTGTCTCTCTTTCTCATAGGTTTTACAATTAGGAATAGCTTGTTTGTATTATTATGAGTATGGAGAGGAAGACAGTGAAAAAGGCAATTCTGTATATGTTCTTTGCAATGATTACGTTAACATTTTTGGTGTTTACGAGCTTTAAACATGTTTTGTACACGATTTTCTCATGAAATAGGTATTTGTAACAGTCATGTACCACTTCTCTGTCATATTGTAAAGTGTAAGTTCATTCTCAAATGATGGAGAGGAGAAAAACTATGTTTTGTAAACCTTGTTTTGGAGGACCGAATTTTGTAGGTCCAGAAGCAACAGGTCCTGTTTTTACAGCACCTCCAGTGGTGCATCCAACAAAATATTGTGATACACAGACATTTTCTACGACAGTAGTTCCGCACATTCATCCAACACACAACACTTTGATTAATCATCAATTGATTCAAAATCAACATTATTTCCCGCAAACGCAATCTGTGTTGAACACTGTTTCTCAAACTGATGTTCCGGGATATGGCCCTGTGCCGCAAGTAGCCGGTGCGATGACTGGCCCTGGTCCTTATGGCCCTGGTCCTTATGGTCCTGGTCCTTATGGCGGTTATCCGTCGCCGATGGTAGCTGGCGCAATGACAGGTCCAATGGGAGGAGCTCCTGGAATGCTAGATCCTGGAATGATGGGTCCTGGAATGATGGGTCCTGGAATGATGGGTCCTGGAATGCCTGGGATGGTAGCAGGTGCATCAACTGGTCCAGGTATGAATCCAATGGGAGCCGGTGCTGCGAACGCAAATCCAATGGTTGGCGGAATGTTTAAAAAATAAGCTGCAAGAACCGGTTATGGTATGCCGGTTCTTTTTCTATGAATTTAGAAGTCGCAGTCCTTTGAAATGGAGTTGAGCAGCATGGGGGATAAACAGTTTTATTTGTGGAACAGCAGTTTCATGGTGAGATGCATGTTTTAGGAGCGCGCATATGCCTGCTTTTATGATATGCTACGAAAGGGTGAGGTAATGCGCATTGTAACAGTGACAGGCTATAAACCATTTGAAATTGGAATATTCTCTGTGGATCATCCTGGTGTATTTTACATAAAAAAGGCTATCTCCAGACAATTGACTGCTTTCTTGGAGGAAGGCTTGGAGTGGGTGATAATAAGTGGTCAGCTTGGCGTAGAGCTATGGACAGCTGAGGTTGTGTTTGAGCTGCAAATGGAGTATCCGGATTTAAAGCTGGCAGTGTTTACCCCGTTTCTTGAACAGGAAGAAAAATGGAATGAAGCCAACAAGGAATACTACGAGTTTATTCTAGCACAAGCTGATCACATTGATAGTATTACGAAACGGAAATACGAAAGCCCACAGCAATTTCGTTTGAAAAATCAGTTTTTAATTGAAAAAAGCGATGCTTTACTAGCTGTATACGATGAAGAAAAAGAAGGAAGTCCAAAATTTCTGAGTGAGTTGGCAAAAAGACGAGTGGAGCAGGGAGAATATGCATATTACTCGATAGGATTTGCTGATTTGCAGCTTGTAATGGAGGAGGAACAGTGGGACGGCGAGTAGTCCATCTGTAGTTCATATTGACAAACTGCTATCTTTTGTGGAAAAATTTAAGTGTTGAAAGTTATGGCAAAGATTTGAGGTGAAGGAAATGTTTTCCGATAAACTAAAATTAACAGCAAAGGATATTTTAGAAAAAGAGTTTAAAACGGGTCTTCGTGGTTATCAACAAGAGGAAGTTGATAAATTCTTAGATTTAATCATTAAGGATTATGAAACACTTCATAAGGAAATCGAAGCATTACAACAGGAAAATACCCGCTTAAAACGAATGATGGATGAGCAAAAGATAAAGCAACCCACACCACCACCTGTGCAGCAGCCTGTTTATACAAGCGCAAATACAGATATTTTAAAGAGATTATCTAATTTGGAGAAGGCTGTATTTGGAAGTAAGCTATATGAATAAATGAGTGTTGGTACAACCTGTGGAAACTTATATATAAAAATGTTGCATCATGCGTAGTTTTTTACTATACTTAATAGTGTCATGACGTTTGGGTGATTGCTGCAATGTATGTTGTAGAGGAAAGTCCATGCTCGCACGACCTGAGATGGTCGTAGTGTTCGTGCTTAGCGAAGTCATAAGCTAAGGTAGTCTGAAAGGGCTAACGGCAGGGAAAGAACCTAAGTCCTGCGGGATATGGTTCAAATACCTTGAAAGTGCCACAGTGACGGAGTCCCGAAAGAAATGCCGGGAGTGGAACGCGGTAAACCCCACGAGCGAGAAACCCAAATTATGGTAGGGGCACCTTTTCCAAGGAAATGAACGAGGGGAAAGGACAGGCAATTTGTCTGTAGATAGATAATCGCCACCGGAGTACGAGGCGGGAGCCGCTTGCAGTACAATGGTACAGAACATGGCTTACAGAACGTTATGAACCAGTAACTTAAAGAGAACAGCTCTCCTGTGTGAAGGGGAGCTTTTTGCTTGTACATAAAACTGTATGACTTTCACACTAGCGAGTTAAAATGGTAAAGAAAGCTACTGTTGTTAGGAGAATGAAAATGAGTAAATTAACACTGATTGCGACGGCGGCGATGGGACTTGAAGCGCTTGTTGCAAAGGAAGTTCGAAACCTTGGCTATGAGTGTCAGGTTGATAACGGAAAAGTCATCTTTCAAGGGGACGAAGATGCGGTTTGTCGTGCAAATTTGTGGTTGCGAACTGCAGATCGGGTAAAAATTCAAGTTGGGGAATTTAAGGCTACTACATTTGATGAACTGTTCGAGAAAACAAAAGCACTGAATTGGGGACAGTATATACCGGAAAATGCGGAATTTCCTGTTATTGGAAAATCGGTGAAATCGAAATTATTTAGTGTTCCAGACTGCCAAAGCATTGTCAAAAAAGCTGTGGTGGAGAAGTTGCGTAGTACATACAAACGTACAACATGGTTTGAAGAAACGGGGCCATTATATCGCATTGAAGTAGCGCTTTTGAAGGATATTGCAACAATTACGCTTGATACGAGCGGTGCTGGTCTTCATAAAAGAGGCTATCGTGTAGCACAAGGGGAGGCTCCGCTAAAGGAAACATTAGCAGCATCGCTTGTGATGTTGACAAACTGGAAGGCAGACCGTCCGTTCGTTGACCCATTTTGCGGCTCTGGTACAATTGCACTCGAGGCGGCTCTTATCGGTCAGAATATTGCACCAGGCTTTAACCGTGAATTTGCATCCGACGGTTGGGAGTGGGTTGGGAAGGACAGATGGCGCCGTGCTCGTGAAGAAGCTGAGGACTTAGCGCGCTACGATCAGAAGCTCCATATTATTGGTTCTGATATTGATCACCGTATGGTGCAAATTGCAAATGAAAATGCAGAAGAAATTGGTCTTGCGGACTTAGTTACATTTAAACAAATGCAGGTAAAAGATTTTACGACAAAAGAGGAATATGGATATGTTGTGACGAATCCTCCATATGGCGAACGTTTAAGTGAAAAGCCGTTGGTTGAAAAGTTATATGCAGAAATGGGAAAAGTATTCCGAGGCATGGATACTTGGTCAATCTATGTGCTTACGAGTTATCCAGAGTTTGAAAAATGGTACGGAGCTGAAGCTTCCAAAAAAAGAAAACTGTTTAACGGATTTATTCGAACAGACTATTATCAATATTTTGGCAAGAGACCGCCACGTCCGCAATTGTAATAGGTAAAATTGGGCGAGCGCTGAAGCGAGATGAATAAAGATTCTTTAGAGCACATATACTGTTTATTATGTAAACTGTTCTAGAGGAGGGCTCAGAAGATGACAGGGAATTTTCCTGACTTTGACATTATTCAAAGAGCGATTCACCGGACGTACCATATGCTTGAAAATGATGAATCTGCTAGTATGGCGGTCGATGGCCTGCGGGCGGCACAGGAGCAATACTTGCTGGCGCTATCCCATAAAACATTAATTGATACGAATTATTTAAAAGCGATGATGGAGTAAAAAGTTTTCCTTTTCGGAAAACTTTTTACGTTTTTTGCAGTTATCGTGTGTTGGAGGAGAATAATTTTGACGAGAGAAAAGCTGCCGTTTGAAGTAGGAAAGCAAGATAATTTTTATGACAAATTGAATGAATGGATCGGCGATGTATTTTATGACATCTTGCCGGATGCTGGTTTTGAACTGCGTGATGAGCAGATTTTTATGGCGTTTCAGCTCGACCGTGCGTTTCGAGAGAAGCAGGTTATGTTTTCTGAAGCGGGAGTTGGAACGGGAAAAACAATTGTGTACTTGTTGTATGCGATTTGCTATGCACGTTATACAGGAAAACCGGCTATCATTGCCTGTGCGGATGAAACGTTAATTGAGCAGCTTGTAAAAGAAGAGGGAGATATTGCAAAGCTTTCCCGCGCACTTGATCTGCAAATCGATGTTCGTCTTGCAAAATCAATGGATAATTATTTGTGCTTGAAAAAGCTCGACGATGTGATGAGCGGGGCGGCGTCCGAGGAAATTGAGGACTTATATTATGAACTGCCTGAATTTGTTTTTGATCATGGTACGCTGCAAACTTTTCATCATTATGGCGACCGCAAGGAATACCCGTCCTTAAGTGATGAACAATGGTCACAGATTTCCTGGGATTATTTTCAAGATTGCTTTGCGTGTGAGAAGCGTCACCGTTGTGGACAAACATTGTCTCGCGAGCATTACCGAAAAGCAGCGGATATTATTATTTGCTCACAAGACTTTTATATGGAGCATGTATGGACATACGAGGCACGAAAGCGCGAGGGGCAGTTGCCGCTTTTGCCGGAAGGCAGCTGTGTTGTATTTGATGAAGGGCATTTGGTGGAATATGCAGCGCAAAAGGCGCTTACATATCGATTGAAGCAAAGTATGATGGAGGAATTGCTCTCTAGGCTGCTTCAAAATGATATTCGTGAAGAATTTGCTCAGCTCATCGAAGATACGATTTGGCAGTCAGAGCAGTTTTTCTATGCAGTCAAAGATGCCGCAAGAGAAGTGCCAGGATCGGATCGGTTAGAAATCGGCATCACGAATGAGGTGCGAAAAGAGGGAGAACGGCTCTATCGAAAAGTGCAGGAAATTGGCGATGCGCTCGTCTTCGAGAGTGAATTGTATACAATTGAAGAATACGACTTAAAGATTGCGGACGAGCATCTTGATATTTTAGATCATTCCTTGAAGCTGTTTTTGCACGAAAGAAATGTGATTTCTTGGGCAGAAGCGGGAGATGGAATGCTCACGCTTGTCATTATGCCGCGCGCTGTAGAAGAAGTGCTTCAGGAAAAGGTGTTCTCTAAACAAGTTCCGTTCATTTTTTCTTCTGCCACATTATCAGAAAATGGATCATTTTCGTTTATAGCAAGCAGTCTTGGCGTACAGGATTATCTCTCGTTTTCAGTAGCATCGCCGTTTGATTATGAAGAGCAAATGAAGGTATATTTGCCAACGTATCATGCAGACGGATTGTTTGAGAAAAAGATTGCATATACACTTGAGGAAATTGAGAAGCTGCAAGGACGCACTCTCGTTTTATTCCGAACAAAGCAAGAGCTTGCGGCATTTAAACAGCATATGCAGGGAGTGGATATGCAGATCCCGTTCTTATATGAAGGAGATCAAGAAATTAGCCGCCTTGTTTCACAATTTCAAAATGAAGAAGAAACAGTGCTTTGTGCCGTCCACTTATGGGAGGGTCTTGATATTCCAGGAGCCTCATTGTCACATGTTATTATTTGGTCGCTGCCATTTCCTCCGAATGATCCAGTATTTGAAGCAAAGCGCAAGCATGCGTCTGACTCATTTGCGCAGGTGGACTTGCCATACATGATTCTCCGCTTACGTCAAGGGATTGGCCGCTTGATTCGTACGAGCGAAGACAATGGATGTGTTTCTATTTTCTTGGCAGAGGATGAAAATCCAAAGGTGGCAGATGCTGTATTCAGCTCTTTGCCAGTGCAAGGTGAAATCATTCGTTAATCTTAATGCGTTAGTATGTTAGACAAGGAGGTTAGCTATGACGGTGGTTACATATGAAGCAGAGCTAAAATTTTTGGATTATGTAAAAAAGATGATGAATTATGAAGAAGCACTGAATGTGATGTTTTGGGATTTACGCACAGGAGCGCCAAAAGACGGTGTAGAGCAGCGTTCAGAGGTTATTAGTCAGCTATCGACCGATGTATTCAATATGTCTGTATCTGACGAGATGGCGGGTTTTTTGGAGAAACTAGAACACTTGGCGGCAGAGGGGAAGCTTTCTGAAAAGACGCAAAAAACAGTAGAAGAGTGCCGTAAAGAATATGATCGTAATACAAAAATCCCGGAAGCAGAATATACAGCGTATGTGAAGCTGCAAGCGAAGTCTGAGAGTATATGGGAAACGGCAAAGGCAGAGTCGAATTTCGAGATGTTCAGGCCGTATCTAGAGGAAATTGTCGCATATAAAAAGAAGTTCATCTCCTATTGGGGACATAAGAAAAATTGCTATAATGTCCTCCTAGATATGTATGAGCCGGGGATGACTGTGGAAGTGCTGGACCGCGTATTTGGTGAACTGCGCGAGCGGATTGTACCGCTTGTTAAGCAAATCGCCGCATCTGGTAAGCGGCTGAAAACGGAGCCGTTAACAAAGCATTTCCCAAAGGAGCAGCAGCGCACCCTCAGTCTTGAACTGCTGCGGCAGCTCGATTATAACTTCGATGCAGGGCGCTTAGATGCAACGGTACATCCGTTTGCGATTACGCTAAACCCAGGTGATGTACGCATTACAACAAAATACGATGAGTCGGATTTTCGTACAGCTATCTTTGGAACCATTCATGAATGTGGCCATGCTGTGTACGAGCAAAATATTTCAAAGGACTTGATTGGCACACCGTTATGTGACGGAACATCTATGGGAATTCACGAATCACAATCACTGTTCTTTGAGAACTTCATTGGTCGTAATAAACAGTTTTGGAAAAAGAACTACGATGTTCTGAAGAAGTATGCAAGCGGGCAATTTGATAATGTATCACTTGATGAGTTTTATGATGCAATTAACGAAGCGAAGCCATCGTTGATTCGGATTGAGGCGGATGAATTAACATATGTACTTCATGTGATGGTTCGGTACGAAATAGAAAAAGATTTGTTTGACGGCAGCTTAGAGGTGAAGGATTTACCGCGCGTTTGGAATGAAAAGATGGAAGAGTATCTAGGAATTCGTCCACAGAATGATGCGACGGGTGTTCTTCAGGATGTGCATTGGTCCGGCGGTGATTTCGGATACTTTCCGTCATATGCGCTTGGCTACATATATGCTGCGCAGTTTAAGCAGGCAATGCTGAAAGATATCCCAAACTTCGATCAATTGTTGCTTGATGGAAATATTGCCCCTATTCGCAGTTGGCTGACAGAGCATATTCATCGATATGGAAAACTCAAGAAGCCTCTTGAAATCTTACAGGATGTAACGGGTGAAGGGTTGAATGCAGCCTATTTAGCAATATATTTAGAAGACAAATATAAAAACATTTACAATATATGATGCGAAAAAAGCCGATAATACATTAAGTATATAAGGGCCTCTGTTAAATTGAAAAGCCTGTATCTTATATGACTGAGTCATCATAGATACAGGCTTTCTTCTTTATATTAGGTTAATGCACATGTTAATGAAGCTGATCATAAGTATTTTTTGCCAATAACAAAAAGGTTACTAGAATAAACAGTACCCGGACATAGCCGCTTCCTCGTTTAATCGCAAACTTCGAGCCGCAAATCGCACCAGCAATTTGTGCAAGCCCCATAGGTAAACCATAAGCGTAATTGATTTGCCCCAAATACATGAACATTAATAATGCGGCAATATTGCTGCCAAAGTTTAAAAACTTCGCGTTCCCTGCAGCCTTTAAAAAATCAAAGCCGATCATTAAAAAGGCAAACATTAAAAATGAGCCTGTTCCGGGACCTAAAAATCCATCATAGAAGCCAATAGCAAAGATTACAAT
Source organism: Bacillus sp. OTU530 (assembly GCF_038440375.1). Taxonomy (NCBI): domain Bacteria; kingdom Bacillati; phylum Bacillota; class Bacilli; order Caryophanales; family Bacillaceae; genus Bacillus; species Bacillus sp. OTU530. The sequence goes on along the minus strand of NZ_JASATP010000014.1, from coordinate 54,271 downwards.
CATAAAAATAATAAGGTGACGGATGGATAATTTTTTATAGGTTGAAATGCTGCCCCAATCTTTCTTGAAAACGGTATAAATTGCAACGGCAGCGAGCATGACAAGCATTAGTGGCTTGAGCACTTCAGGATTTATCAAATGAACGGTCCAAGCGCCAATCATTGAGCCGATAAAGACGAGTGGAAATAATCGATAGATGGAGGTTAAATCGAGTTTGCCCGAACGATAAAACATAATGGTACTCGTTAAAGAGCCGATTGTCCCCGCTAGTTTATTTGTTGCAACAGCTGTTGCTGGTGTCAGACCTGTAAATAACAATGCCGGCAATGCGATCAGCCCTCCTCCGCCGACAACGGAATCAATAAATGCTGCCAAAAAGCCAAAGACAATCAGAATAAGTAATAACGATGGATCCAATTCAGATAGCATATAATCAGCCCTTCTTTTAGTTACTACTTGAATAGTAACTAAAATATATATTGTTGTAAATAGTTATCGTAATTTTGATATGATAAGGATAATTAACTAGAGGAGGGAGAACATTGGAAAATATATTACAGCAGCTAAAAAAATTAGGATTTAATGAATATGAAGCCAAATCCTATGTTTCTCTTGTTAAACAAGGAACAGTTACCGCCTACCAAGTTAGTAAGGATTCGGGCATTCCGCGAGCACGAATTTACGATGTCTTAAGCAATCTTGTTGAAAAGGGGATTGTTCTGAAGGAAGAAATAGAGGATGGAACCAAGTATTCACCATTGCCTGTTGATATCTTTTTGAAGAAGGCTCAATCAGATTGGCAATCTAATTATGAAGCGATAAGTGACTCATTAAAACGGCTTGAAACAACTGAGAAAAAACCGGACAATCGTGTAATGACGTTAAAGGATCGTGAAATGATTATTAGCTATTGTCAAGCATTACTCAAAAAAGCAAAAAAACGTGTTGTTATTTCGATGTGGGACGATATGTATGAAATGCTGAGAGAGGATCTGCAGCAGACCGCTGCTCGTGTTACGGTACAAGGTATAACGCTTCATGTTGAAGATCCTGTTGCACATGTAGATGTGCATCGTATCACCCCTTTTACTGAAACCCCTTCGAGTGAGCATTGGTTTATCCTGTCCATAGATGCGGAAGAGATGATTTATGGTCCCTCATTTAAAGAGCGCAGCATTGCCTTTTATACAGATGACCCGGTTCATATTTATTTACTGGAGGATTATGTATGGCATGATGTATTGGTGAATCGACTTGTCCGACGCAGCCAAGACAATTTAGAACAATGGATTACTGCGGAGCGGAGAGCCTTCTTTATGGAAGCGTAAAAAGCTCTGCAAACCAGAATAGTAAAAATCCATTAATGCTTAAGAAATAGTTCAAAGGTATTGTGCGTATTTTAGTAAGCTGCTTCGTTTAACTGGCAAGAAGGAAAGATAAGAAAATCCGGAAAAAACTTTACTTTTTGGATTTTGGATTAGGTGTTAAGTTGATTTTGGTTTTTAAATCGAACGAATCTAATTTTTTTTGTTTTATTGTACGTGTTTTGTTCAAAAATTCCTTTTCGAAAGTGGAAAATACATGTATAATTCGGTTATAAAACTACATAAATAACGCTCGTATAATCGCAGAAATATGGTCTGTAAGTTTCTACCAAGTCACCGTGAATGACTTGACTATGAGTGAGGATGGTTAATAGACAACGTCTTATGGGTAAGTACACCGATCATTTACCGAAACTCCAAAAGCCTTCCCCTCACTTGTAGGTGGATGCTTTTGGAGTTTTTTATTTGTAGCAACGGGAGGAGAACAACATGAAGGTATTAGAAGAGAAGATTCGAGAAGAAGGCAGAGTATTATCAGAAGGTGTTTTAAAGGTAGATGCTTTTTTAAATCATCAAATAGATCCGTCTTTGATGGTGCAAATTGGTAAGGAATTTGCCAATCGCTTTCGGGATAATCCTATCACAAAAATTATCACACTTGAGTCCTCTGGTATTGCGCCTGCGTTAACAGCAGCCTTAGAACTGGGAGTTAAGGTTGTGTTTGCAAGAAAACGAAAATCGCTCACGCTGACAGACCACGTTCATGTAGCGCAAGTATATTCCTTTACAAAGCAAGAAACAAATGAAATCTCGATATCAAAGGAGTATTTGTCTGAGGAGGATCATGTCTTAATTATCGATGATTTTTTAGCTAATGGCCAGGCGGCGCTTGGATTGCTAGAACTTGTACAGCAAGCTGGGGCTTCTGTAGCTGGTATCGGCATTGTAATTGAAAAATCGTTTCAAGAAGGACGAAGTAAGCTTGAAGCGGCGGGTGTCCGTGTCGAATCACTAGCGCGAATCGCGGAGCTTGCGGATGGAGAGGTTACATTTTTAGAGCATACAGCAGGAGGAACAACCAAATGAAGCAACATCCATTTCAAATTTTCTCACTTGGAATTCAGCATATGCTGGCTATGTATGCTGGTGCCATTGTGGTTCCGCTTATTGTAGGTGGAGCACTTGGTTTAAACCAAACGGAACTAACCTATCTTGTATCTATTGATTTGCTCATGTGTGGAATTGCAACGATTCTGCAAGCTTTAGGCAATCGCTTTTTCGGAATCGGTCTCCCAGTCGTACTTGGCTGTACATTTACTGCAGTGGGGCCAATGATTGCGATCGGCAAACAATACGGTGTTTCTGCCGTATATGGAGCAATTATCGTAGCAGGTTTATTTATTGTAGTGCTGGCAGGTTTTTTTGGGAAATTGATGAGATTGTTTCCGCCGGTTGTGACGGGTTCAGTTGTTACAATCATTGGGATCACACTTGTTCCAGTTGCTATTAATGATATGGCTGGAGGCACAGGCAGCAAAGACTTCGGCAGCTTAGAAAATTTAGCACTTTCCTTTGGTGTTCTTATATTTATCATTGTTGTGTATCGTTTATTTACAGGCTTTATTCGTGCGATTGCGATTTTACTTGGACTGATTTTCGGTACAATCGCCGCTTCCTTTATGGGAAAAGTGAATTTTCAAGCAGTGGCGCAGGCGGATTGGGTGCATCTGCCGAAAGCTTTTTATTTTGGCACACCGACCTTTGAATTAACGCCGATTCTAACGATGATTCTTGTTGCCTGTGTTGGAATTGTAGAAGCGACAGGTGTATATTTTGCTTTATCTGATATTTGCGGTAAACGGCTAGAAGAAAAGGATTTAGCAAAGGGATACCGAGCGGAAGGAATTGCGATTATATTAGGCGGTCTATTTAACTCGTTTCCATATACAACATATTCGCAAAATGTTGGTCTTGTACAATTATCAGGGGTAAGAAATCGTGTAGTCATTTATACATGCGGCGGTATGCTTGTAGTGTTAGGCTTTATCCCTAAAATCGCAGCTTTGACAACGGTTATCCCAACTTCAGTGCTTGGAGGAGCTACACTTGCAATGTTCGGGATGGTCATGGCGTATGGCATAAAAATGTTGAGCAAGGCAGATTTCTCCAAGCAGGAGAACCTGTTAATTGTAGCTTGTTCAGTTGGAATGGGACTTGGGATTACTGTTGTTCCTACTCTATTCTCACAGCTTCCAGAAGGTATCCGTATTTTAACAGATAACGGTATTGTACTAGGCAGCTTAACGGCAGTTTTGTTAAATGCACTGTTCAATCTTGCTCCCGCTAGAGCAGTAAAGCAAAGTAAAGGTGAAAAGGCAGCAAACCTTGCTAGTTAAGCGCATTTTTTAACGTTACTGTATCCAATATATTAATGCTTAAAATATGTTAAAACGTCGTCTACATGTTCTTTCCTTTTGGTAAGAATTTGGAGGGGACGTTTTTTTATGAAAAGAGTTTATACGATTTCGATTTCCAGCAGGCATATGATTACTTTTTATCTGCAAAAAAGAATGAAGCCGTTAGAAAAGGAACTAAGAAAAAGCAAAAGAAAAATTGTAACTATTGGTTATCTCCTTCATACAGCGTAGTTTTAGCGTTTATTTATCGGCTTTATACAGAAAATAATTATAACATTTGTTTTAAATAAGGAAGGGGTTTTCTTATGAGAGAAATTACAGTGAAGCTAGACGGAAGGTTTTATGAGATGTTTCAGGACATTAAGGAACATCAAGAAAAGGAACTGGGAAAAACAATAGGAGATGCAGATGTAATACAAACATTAATTGTTGGACACTGGCATACAGAAATAGGGGTACATAAAGTACCAGAAAACCAATCACTTGAAGCCCCTTTTTATACGTAATAACAAGTAGCAGTGACTCGGTATCATTAAGAGCATTATACTAAACAGTGGAAATATCTTCAGGTGACTTTTTCCCTATTAATAACTAAGGTGCATACCGATAAATATAAAGAGAACAGTAAACAAACAAAACCTTGAAAATGTTGATATGCACTTTTCCTTTATACACGTAAGAACTGTGTGATCTGATGATATGAAATAAACGCCACTTGAAGTTGCTTGAGGGTAATGAAAAAGGCCATAGAAGAAAAAAAAGCGAACTACGACACAGTGGTTCGCTTCTTTTCATTTCCTGTATATAGATACAATTGCTATCACTGACCCAGCGCAAATATTTTGTTAACAGCATCTCGTTGCTTCGGTGTTTTCTCATGTGGTCATGCTTGTCGGTGCTTTGCTTTTTTTCCATACGTGCCTAGGCGCCATACATATTCAAATGGCCCATACTGAAAGCGGGACAGCCACCATTTGCTCCAAAAGATCTGCAAACTATACAATGCCATGCAAAATACGAGACCTGCTAGCAGCGGCAGCTTAGGACTATTAGGAGCTAAAAGTCCGAATAGGACAACGGTACCAATTGTTTGTGTAAGGTAGTTTGTAAGTGCCATGCGACCTGTATATTGAAGCGGCTGAAGAATTCGCTGCCAAGCTTTATGCTGCATCAGTCGTGCAAGAGTAATTGTATAGAGGATAAATAATGTTTTTCCGCTTAATAGTATATAGATATACATTTCCGCTGAATTATACACATCTGTGTAAGCATAATAGTGTAGGATCATATACCAGCTCGGCAAGGTGAGGAGAAAAGCAGCAATCTGCAGCCTGCGAAGCGGTTTATTCCATTCTTTAACTCGGTGGAATAAGCGGATTTTACCAGCAAACAATCCAAGCAGAAATAATCCTAAAGTTTCGGGTACATACAGTAGATTTAATGCGATATTTTCTCCTGAAAATCGCTTCCATCTATCTGCGGTCTGTTCTGTCCAATGCTGCAAAGGGTTCATTCCTTTTATTTCATGTACCGTACTGACAGAAGTATCAATAAAAATAAATACAAGCAGCATCAGAAGCTGAAACAGTGTGAGCAGCAAAATGGCCCAAATCAGAATTGTTTTCGGACGCCGTTTGTAAAAGAGCAGGAGAAATATTCCCGAGATTGCATAGCTATGAAGGATATCTCCACTCCACAGCAGAACATAATGCAAGGCGCCAAATAGAAATAAAAAGGCAAGGCGGCGGAAGAAGAGCAGTCTCGGATATTGTGTTTTTTCGATAGCATTCGTCACAAAGATGAAAAAGCCGAGACCAAAGAGAAAGGAAAAAATCGTATAAAATTTTGTTTGAATGAACAGGTCATATATAAGCCGAATGCATGCATCAATACCTACATATGTTTTTGTGCCATCAAGTGTTTCAATTCCAGTGAGTGAGGGCCAGTTCACAAGGAAGATGCCAAATACCGCAAATCCTCGAATCACGTCTAACGTCTGGATTCGTTTGTGTTCATTTACATCGATACCCACCTTATTCCCCCTTAATAGTTGCTTTCCCTATTATAGAAGGAGAGAGAGAAAGAAATCTATCTTCACCTAGCGATATTTCCAATTTTTTTTACTGTTAACATGAAAGGAGTGCGTTATAATAAAAGTGCACAACAGTTTGAAACCACTCCTTTCAAACAGGCAGTTCAAATGGGAGCCCCTTACGCAAAGGGGCTTTTTTTTTGCACTGTAGGAAGAGTTTCCTCTCTGCAAAACTACGTAAGTAAAGCCGGGCTGTGTCCGCTTTTCTTACGATGCATAGTTTAGCAGATGGTAGGGGAAGTTATAGATATTTAAATAAGATGGAGTGGGAAATCGTGCCGAAAATTGTTTCAGTAGGAATTTGCAAGCCGCCATATAGTATGACGCAGGAAGCGGTAGTTGCCTTTGCAAAAGAGATGTTTAGCGGAGCGTTTAGTGATATTCAGCGGCTGCTGCAGGTGTTTCAAAATGGCCAGATTGAAACACGGAATTTTGCTAAAGATTTGTCATGGTTTCGGCGTGAGCATACATGGGAAGAGAAAAATTATGCTTATATAGAATGCGCCACTTTGTTTGGAGTAAAGGCCATACAGACGTGCTTGCAAAATGATGCCTTTTTGCAACGCCGTGTGGAGGAGAATGAAGTAGATGCCTTTTTCTTTATTTCATCTACTGGTCTGTCCACACCTACAATTGACGTAAAAATTATGAATCGGCTATCGTTCTCTCCGCATACGAAGCGCATTCCGATTTGGGGACTCGGCTGTGCTGGGGGTGCTTCTGGTTTGGCGCGAGCACTTGAGTATTGTAAGGCGTTTCCACGTGCGAAGGTAATTGTTCTGGCAGTAGAATTGTGCAGCCTTACCTTTCAACGCCATGATGTATCAAAAAGCAATCTCATTGGAACATCACTGTTTGCGGATGGTGCCGCCTGCATCCTTGTTGCAGGGGAGGAGGCTGATATATGTTCTTTATCTCTCCTGCCTGCTTTGCCTGCCTATCTGGATGCACAATCTACGTTATTAAAAGATTCAGAGGATGTTATGGGATGGGATGTAAAAAATGAAGGTCTGTACGTTGTGTTTTCAAAACATATCCCGACACTCATTAAAACATGGCTTAGACCGAATATAGAGCCATTTGTGAGGAAACATGGGCTAACGCTTTCTGATATCACACATTTTATTGCGCATCCGGGCGGCAAAAAAGTATTAGAAGCTTATCAAGAGGCGTTGGATATGCCTTCACAAAAAACAGAGACATCACTTAATGTATTAAAGGAAAATGGCAATATGTCATCGGTTACTGTTTTCTATGTGCTAGAACGATACATGCGGCGTGTGAGGAAGACAGGGGAAATAGGGATGATTGCCGCGCTTGGTCCAGGATTTAGCTCTGAGTTGGTACTTGTGCGATGGGAGGACATATAATGACATTTTTTTCTTTTTTTGCATTTGTAGTGATGCAGCGCCTCGCGGAATTGCTATTGGCACGGCGAAATGAGCAGTATCTGAAAAAAAGAGGCGCACTGGAGTTTGGGAAGGGGCATTATAAGTATATTGTGCTGCTTCATATGTTATTTTTGGTTTTCATAGTTGCAGAAGTCACCTATTTAAAAAAAGCTCCTTCTCCTATGTGGCCTGTGCTGCTCTCTTTGTTTATCGGTACACAGTTTCTTCGTGTTTGGGCGATTGCTTCTCTTGGGGTATATTGGAATACGAAAATCCTTGTTTTGCCCCATAGCAAGCTTGTGCCAAAGGGACCGTATAGGTTTATGCGCCATCCAAATTACATAGTTGTTATGATGGAGTTTTGGATCATCCCGATTTTGTTCCAAGCTTATATCACTGCCATTGTGTGCAGTCTGTTAAATATGCTTGTGCTCTCGGTTCGCATTCGTGAGGAAGAACGGGCGCTGCAGGAGCTCACAAACTATAAACAGTCATTTCAAAAGATTTCACGATTCATTCCATAATGTATATTGATAATCATTCTCCCTCATGCTACAATACAAACTAAGTATGATAATCATTATCAAAATAGGTGTGGTGAAAACGATGGTATATGCTTTTGTAGCAGGTACAATTGCTTTATATGCAGTGCTAGCGAAAGTAGTATTAAATAAGGCGGCAGGAGCAGCATAATGAATGTAGTATTATAAAAAATCCCTTTCATGTAAGCCAAATGAAAGGGATTTTTATACTTTAAGAAAGTATAAATTTCTAGCTAGGAGACCATTCGACGTAGCGAGAAATTTTAGGAATAAAATATAAGTAGGGCTACGCTTCTGTCTTCGCCCAAGAGCATGGCTCGCCAATCAGCGAGTTTTCTTTACACTGTAAGAAAGTATAAATTCCCAGCTGGAAGTTCATTCGACGTAGTGTGGAATTTTAGGAATACAGTATAAGTGCAACTACGCTTCTGTCTTCGCCCAAGAGCATGGCTCGCCAATCAGCGAGTTTTCTTTATTTTTGTACTGTGAAGAGAGTGAAAATTTAGTAAGATAAGAAGGGGTACATCTTTAGATAAAGGGGAACGTGTAAGATGATTGAAACTTTGCCTGTCAATTCGTTGCAGCGACTTCTTTTTATGTATGAAACATGGAAAGAAAAAGGAGATGTCCAGCATAGCCTAAAGCTGCTAGACGTTATTCAGAAGTATGGAAAGCAGGAGTTTATGATTGCGTTTTGCGGACACTTTTCCGCTGGCAAGTCAACGATGATGAATTATTTGTACGGTCAAGAGTTGCTGCCGACGAGTCCGATTCCAACAAGTGCGAACGTTGTTCAAATCCAAAAGGGAAGCGACCGCGTTGTAATAACTCTTCAATCAGGGGAGAAGCATTCATATGAAGGGATGTATACGGATACACAGCTGAAGCAGCTATGTAAAAATGGTGATGAAGTAACGGGTGTCCACATTTATCGGCATGATGCCCCGCTGCCAGCAGGCGTTATGCTCGTCGATACACCGGGAATTGATTCTACTGATGATGCGCATAAGCTTGCAACTGAATCAGCTCTTCATTTAGCAGATGTAATCTTTTATATGATGGACTATAATCATGTCCAATCAGAGGTGAATCTGCAGTTTGTAAAGGAATTAAAGCAACGAAATAAGCGTGTTTACTTGGTTGTAAATCAGATTGACAAACATAAGGACGATGAGCTTTCCTTTGCCTCTTATCGAAAGAGCGTGAGCGAGGCCTTTGCGAATTGGAATATTGAGACGGACGGGATATACTATACATCGCTGCGTAAGCAGGATCAAGCCGATAATGAGCTGCCGGAGCTTAGGAAGCTGTTAGAATCGCTTGTTGCGCAAAGAACGATGTATATGCAAGAAAGTATGCAAAACGAGACGGAGTATTTGCTTAAGGAGCATATGCGTTTTGTTGTTAAACAGGCAGAGGAGGAAATAGAGCCGCTTCGACGTTCGTTATCAGAAGGATCGCTTTCGCGTGAGGATATTGCTGCTAATTTACAACGGCTATATGAGGAGAAGGAACAGGCGGAGCGAAAGGAAGTTACTATTAGAAACACTTTCACAAAAGAAATCGATCATATTTTGCATAACGCGTATTTAATGCCGTATGAAGTACGGGATCTGGCGGAGCGCTATTTGGAGACAGAGCTGTCTACCTTTAAGGTTGGATTTTTCTTTTCGAAATCGAAAACGAAAAAAGAAAAGGAAGATCGCTTGCATGCGTTTTATGAAAAGCTGAAAGGGATTGTGGAGACGCAGCTTGATTTTCATGTAAAGGAGCAGATGCTGTCATTTCTAAAAAGGGAGAATCTATATTCAGAGGCCTTGGCACAACAGGTATATGGGTTGCAGGTGGCATTTGAGCCGGCGATGTTAACCTTTGCTGTGAAACAAGGAGCCGGACTGACTGGCGATTATGTGTTGAACTACACAAATGATGTGGCGCACGTACTAAAGAAGACATATCGCGATGCAGCGAATAGATTTTTTGAAAGGCAGCTCCCATTAATAAAAGAACATATGCAGTATGAGTTAGCAAAGCTGCATAAGGATATTCAGCAATATGAGCAGCAGCAGGCGGCGTGGGAAGAGACTGCTGTTGTCGATGAGGATATCAAGCAATATGAACAGCTATTGTCTAACGTTTGGAAGGGAAATGCAGAGGCTCAGGCGACGATCCAGCTTAAGGATGTCATGAACATGAGACAGGAAATTACAACAGCTAAACCAATTGTATTTGAAGCGGCGCAGCCGCATGCAGAAGTCGAGCCAGCACTCCCTGCAGTGAATACAGAGCTTACGGCTGAAGAACGTATTCAAACAATTCTTGCTTCTGTGAAGCAGGTAGAGGAAACAATTCGCCCAATCAGCCTACTTCGTCATGTATATGATGAAATTGTTGAAAAACGAAAACGGGTTGAAACGAAGCAATTTACTGTAGCGCTGTTCGGTGCCTTTAGTGCGGGGAAATCATCGTTTGCTAACGCGTTGCTTGGTGAGAAGGTGCTTCCCGTTTCACCTAACCCAACAACGGCAACGATTAATAAAATTTTGCCCATCACTGCTGAACATCCACATGGTACAGTGTTAGTACAGCTTAAGTCTGAGCAAACGCTTCTGCAAGACTTACAGGAGATTTATAAACTGTTTGGAAAACGTATAACGACGCTTGAAGAAGGAATGATGCAAATTGATGAATTGCTGCGGCATCCGTCTCCAAGCGGACGCCAAAAAACAACATTCAGCTTCCTAAGGGCGTTGCAGAGGGGTTATAGCGCATTTCAAGATCAGCTAGGTCAAATGATACGTACTGCATTTGATGATTTTAGCGAGTATGTCGCAAATGAAGAAAAATCGTGTTTTGTTGAATACATCGAGCTCTATTATGATTGCGAGTTTACGCGAAAGGGAATTACGCTGGTTGATACGCCGGGGGCAGATTCTGTGAATGCCCGCCATACAGATGTGGCGTTTCAGTATATTAAAAATGCCGACGCTATTCTATTTGTAACCTATTACAATCATGTATTTTCCAAAGCCGACCGTGAATTCTTAATTCAGCTTGGTCGTGTAAAAGACTCCTTTGCGATGGATAAAATGTTTTTCTTAATTAATGCTGCTGATCTTGCAGAGTCCGAAGCGGAACTGCAAACAGTTAAGCAGTATATCGCCGATCAGCTGCTTCAATATGGCATCCGCCATCCGCGTCTGTTTGCATTATCAAGCTTGTTTGCGCTTGATGAAAAGAAGGGGTGCTCTGCTGAGAAGGGGCAATATGGCATTTTGCAGCAATCCGGTATGTCAGCGTTTGAAGAGGCCTTCACATCCTTTACAATGCGCGATTTAATGATTGTATCCTTAACAGCTCTTAATGCTTCTATAAAAGGAGCAAACAGCCTGCTGGCTAATATTATTGCTAATGCCCTTGAAGGGAATGAGCAAAAAGAAGCGAAGAAGAAACGTTATGGAGAAGAGCGGCTGCATATTGTAAAAGAAATAGCGGCTTATAGTGTGTTAACGGAGGAGAAGGCACTTGAGAAGGAAGTGCATGAACTGTTGTTCTACGTTAAGCAGCGTGTCTTTTTCCGCTATCAGGATGTGTTTGCCGAAATCTTTAACCCGGCTGTGCTCCGCACTGATGGAGGCGATATAAAGCAAAGGCTACATGAATGCACGAGTGAGCTGAGCGATTTTCTTATGCATGATTTGCTGCAGGAAATGCGGGCAACCTCGCTTCGCCTTGAAAAATGGATGAATGAAAAGCTTCACTTTTCCTGCCAGGAGCTGCAAAAAACATGTTTATCATATAATAAGGAGCTATCGTTTGTTCCAATCGAAGATGCCTCCTATACGTCTGCTGCGCATATTGAGCCATTTGCTGAGCTTGATTTGCAGCAGTTCAAAAAATCGTGGAGCATTTTTAAAAATGCAAAAAGCTTTTTTGAGCATAACGAAAAGGCTCGTATGCAAGAAGAAATGAAAAAGGTGTTAGAACCGCTCGTTTCGTCCTATATAGAAGAAGAGCAGCAGCTGCTTGCTCGGCACTATGGAAGCGAATGGCAGCGTGCGTGGGGGGATGTTAAACAAAATATGGAGGAACAGGCGACGCAATATTATGAGGGTGTATTGGCTGCTTTGTCTGAGAAAATTGATGTTTCAGTATACAAATCGGTAAAGCATGCAGTACAATGCTCAATAGAGGATGTGGAGCAGGAGCTGTCTGTTCTGTAACGTATCCTTGTGTAAGGTTGAAGGAGAATAAGGAAACAATAAGGCGAAAGACAATGATAGACAGCACTTGTATAGGACGTAGTGCAGGGCAAATGCTCTGCATTGCGTTAGCAAGTGCGCTTCTATGCATAAGCGTGTTAGAAATTGTCTTTCTATTGATTTTATGAAGAGGTGGAAAAAATGGCAGAGGTACATAAAGCAATTACAGCTCACTCACAAAAACAACATGAAATTGTTACAACATTTTTACGGCTTGAAGCGCAGCGTGAAGCTGCGATTGAAGCAGCTGTTGCGCTTTGCACGAATGGCAAGTCGTTCTCAACAGAAGGCATTAATGGTGTAACACAACAAATTAACGAGCTTGCAGGAAAATATGGTGTTGTACCGACTCGTAAATATGTAACGCCAGAAATGGTAGAAGAGTATGTGAATCGTTTAAAGCATTCATAAGTAGGAGGAGAACAGGATGAATGGGGTAGCGGAAATCGGTTGGTTAGCTGAGCATTACAATAGTGAAGCGGTCCGCATTATTGACTGCCGCTTTCAATTAGGTGATCCCTCTTGGGGAAGAAAACAATATGAAGAGGAGCATCTTCCATATGCGCTCTATTTTGACTTGAATAAGGATTTGTCGGGTGAGGTTGGCGTACATGGAGGACGCCACCCATTGCCTGATATTGAGCTGTTCGCAAGGAAAATAGGCGCAGCAGGAATTGATAAGCATACGACCGTAATTGCATATGACAGTCAAAATGGAGCAATGGCTTCCCGGCTTTGGTGGCTGCTTACGTATCTTGGGCATGAAAAGGTATATATTCTAAACGGCGGCTTTACAGCTTGGAAGCAGGCAGGATTACCGACAACAGATGCCATCCCTGTTTTTGAAAGCAAAGAGTTCCTTCCGCATCTGCAGTCAGATATGCTTGTTAGTATGGCAGATGTTAAGAATAGAATTGAAAGTGGCGCAGACTTCTTATTAATCGATTCACGTGAACCGATCCGTTATGCAGGAATTGAGGAGCCGATTGACCGTAAGGCTGGACATATCCCAACAGCTGTAAACAGCTTTTGGATGGACGGTGTGAGTGCAGAAGGAGTATTTCAAGGTGAAAAAGAGCAAGAAGCGCGTTTTTGCATGTTTGACAAGGAAAAGGAAACAATTGTATATTGTGGGTCAGGTGTAACAGCATGTCCGAATGTGCTCGCGCTTAAGATGGCTGGCTTTCAAGATGTAAAGCTCTATGCCGGAAGCTGGAGTGATTGGATTTCATACGATGAAAATATTGTAGAAAAAACGCAAAAGATAAAATGAATTAGGCTGTTGCGTATGCGCCTGCTTTGTATTACAATAAATTACACAGAGTTAAACAAACGCTTTGAAAACGGTTTTACATGATAAAGCGAGTATGTTACTATAATATTAAAAGAAACATCCTGCCGTGTACGTATCTTTTTTATGTCTTAAACCAACGGTGTAAATACGGAAGTTCGATATTTAAGTACTGCCATCACGCCTTGTTGCAAGGAAGATGAAGGTGCTTGTGAGAGCATCCCCCTGCGAGAGCGGGTTTACGGACATATTCAAGCAACGGCACAAGCGGGGTTTCCTAACCTTACGTAATTACGCGTGAGGTTTTTATTTTTTTGTAGGAGAGAGACGAGAAGAATGAAAAAGGTATTATTAATAGATGGGATGGCGCTTTTATTCCGCTCCTTTTACGCAACAAGTGTATATGGCCGATATATGGAGACAAAAAGCGGCGTGCCGACGAATGGTGTAAATGGTTTTGTAAAACATGTTACGGCAGCGGTTCAAGCTGTGCAGCCGACTCATGCGGTTGCCTGTTGGGACATGGGAAGTACGACTTTTCGAACGGAATCATATGAACATTATAAAGCAAACAGAGCAGCTCCCCCAGATGAACTCATTCCGCAATTTGATTTGGTGAAGGAAGCGTCAGCGATGCTGGGTATGCCCAATATAGGGTTAAAAGGCTATGAGGCAGATGACTGTATTGGAACGCTTGCCAAGCAATATGCATCCGAAGCAGAGGTAATAATTTTAACCGGCGATACTGACCTTCTTCAGCTCGCTAACGAGACAGTCACCATTATGCTGTTGCAGAAGGGCATGGGAAATTACAAATATTACACACCGGAAGTGATTTTTGAGGAGAGAGGCATAAAGCCATGGCAAATTGTCCATGTTAAAGCCTTTATGGGTGATACGAGTGACAATTATCCCGGTGTAAAAGGAATTGGAGAAAAAACGGCGCATAGGCTGATTCAGCAATTCGGTACCACAGAAGGTGTATTGCAAAATCTAGCACATCTTACAAAAGCGCAGCAAACAAAAATAGAGAATGATTTAGAAAACCTTCAGTTATCTCTTCAATTGGCGGCGATACATTGTGAAGTACCAATTGTTTGCTCTCTGGATGAAGCGTTGCTCGATTGGAATGAACAGCGTATCCAAACGGTATATAGAGCGATGGAGTGGCGAGATTCATTTGTGCGCGGGTAGGAAGCCTGAACATGGCTCTGTTTTATTTACACTGTAGGAAACTTTAGGAATACAGTATAAGTAAGGCTACGCCTCTGTCTTCGCCCGGGGAGCGGGGCTCGTCAATCGTCGAGTTTTCTTTACGAGATAAGAAAGTATAACTTTTCGGGCCTTGTCCGCTTTTCTTATATTTCTTCCCTATTTTCAGAGTCCCCTAAACAAGGTATGATAAGAGTGGGAATGAAATTTTTAGAGGAGAGGCACCATGGGGACAGTACAAGACTATCTTTTCCACCTGCAAACAAAAGGGTTTAAGCTTTCACAGGAAGCGCTTGGGTTTATTATGTTTGGACAAAAATATACAGGGGCTTCGGACAAAATTGTGAAGATAGCGATTGAGGCAACCTTAAAGCATCAGCGTGATTTTGATGGCAGTTATTTTATTGCTTTGTTAGAAGGCTTGAAAAGAGATCATATTGAGGATGAAAAAAGCGCACAGGCATATGTACGCAGGCTCGAATCCTGAGCTTACGCAGCCTGTGCGCTTTTTTCTTTTTGTTTGCTGGGCAGTTCTACTAGAATCATGCCGAGGAAGATGCAAGCGCAGCCGATTATTGTTGCTGAGGACAACTGTTCATTGTTTACAAGCATTGCTGTTAAAGCAGCGAATACCGGTTCCATTACTAAAATCATCGCTACCTTGGTAGGTGAGATGCTTTTTTGTGCGGCTGTTTGAATAAAAAAGGCGAGAGCGGTCGCGAAGACAGATGTTAAAAAGAGTGCGAATAAAAATGAATTGTTTTGCCATAAATCGTTAGATAGGGCGCGTTCCCAATCCTCAAATATAATTGCACAAATTGTAGAGAGAGTCCCTACTGTTAATATTTGCACGGTACTTAAGAAGAGCGGTGAAAGTGTGTGTGAATAGGCCCCATTTATGAGTATGTGAAGCGCAAAGGAAATCGCGCAACATAGCACCAGGATGTCTCCTTGATTCAAACGAAAGGAATTCTCTGCTGTTAGTAAAAATAATCCAGCCGTTGCCGTTAGGATACCAATTATGGCAAATAACCCTGTTTTTTGTTTTAAAAAAATATATGAAAAAATGGGAATCATTACAATGCTCAACCCTGTTAAAAAACCAGCCTTAGATGAGGTAGTATACAGTAAGCCAAATGTTTGGAATAAATAGCCTCCAAACAAGAAAAAACCAATGAGTGCACCAGATATAATGTCTTTGCGTGAAATAGAGACAGTTGCTCGTTTGGTATATATCATTTGAATGATGAGTAAGATAAACCCGGCAATGAGAAAACGAATCGCGTTAAATGTGAACGGTTGTACAAGTGATATGGCATGTTGTACGACAACAAACGTTGCTCCCCATATAAGGGTAACAAACAGAAGCGATGCGTGAGCAATCCATTTTTTGCTTAACATGTTAATTATCTTTGCTCATTTTGCAGGATGGCTCTACGCGCAAGCTCATCTGCAACTTTATTTTGACTGCTTGGAATCCACTTAATGAAAAATAAATCAAACTGTTCCACGAGCCGGAATGCTTCTTCTAATAATGGCAGAAAAATTTTGTTTTTTACATATTGTTTTTCAAGTGCTCGTTCTACAAGCTGTGAATCCGTGCGAAAAGAGACAACCTTAAAATTATGCTCAAGACAATACTGCAAAGCGATGAGCAGTGAACGACATTCTGCTTCATGATTACTCATAATTCCAAGCGGCATGGACAGTTGTACTGGTTGCGGAATTCCTTTTATAAAAACACCCGCACCAGATGGTCCTGGGTTCCCTTTTGATGCTCCATCAATATATACTTCGATCAAAGCCTTACCTCCATTTTTCCATTAGGAAAATATAATTCATTTACCAAAATGATGCCGCAATCTGTATGCGATTATAACTCTATCATGTTTGTTGCTGTAAATCGAGAGGTTTATCATGTTTTGGGTATAATAAGGATAGATAGATTATTGCATTTGTCCGGTAAACCGGAGCAGGCAATAATGAATGCAAAACAAGAGCTCTTCAAGTTATATGCATGAAATTGGAAATTTATTGTAAAATAAAGGGAATAGGTCCATTTCTTGTACTTTAAGAAAGTATAAATTTCGAGCCGGAAGCCAATTCGACGTAGTAAGAAATTTTAGGCATAAAGTATAAGTGCAACTACGCTTCTGTCTTCGCCTAAAGGCGGGGCTCGCCAATCAGCGAGTTTTCTTTACACTGTAAGAAAGTATAAATTTCCAGCTGGAAGTGAATTCGACGTAGTCGGAAATTTTAGGAATACAGTATAAGTGCAACTACGCTTCTGTCTTCGCCTAAAGGCGGGGCTCGCCAATCAGCGAGTTTTCTTTATTAAAATACTTATTTAAAGATAAAGGAGAAGGTTCATGAAATATAAAATTGAGTGGACATATAAGATAAAGAATGGAAGTGAGACGGTTCTGACAACCGATTTTCTCCGCTTAGAGGAGGCACTGCACTTTGCAAATGATTTTGAAAAGACAGGAAGAGTCAAGGAACTGAATTTTTATGATGAAGTCGGAACACATTGGACGAAGAAGGAGGCAGAGAAGCTCGCGAGAAAGATCGAGGAAGAGCCGCACGATATTGTGATGTATTTTGATGGAGGCTATGATTTGCAAACGAGGGAAACGGGTGTTGGGGTTAGCATATATTATGTTAAGAACGGAAAAACATACCGCGTGCGCCGCAATGGGCAATTAACAGGTTTAGAAAATAACAATGAGGCTGAATATGCTGCCTTATTATATGGCATGGGGCTTTTGGAAGAGCTGGGAGTACGGTATCAGACTATAGTACTAAAGGGCGATTCGCAGGTTGTGTTAAAGCAGCTGTCTGGCGAATGGCCGTGCTATGAAGAAAACCTAAATCGGTATCTTGACCGTGTAGAACAAAAGGCAGCGGATATGCAGCTGCGCTTTTCATATGAGCCGGTTTCAAGAAAGGCGAACAAGGAAGCGCATCAGCTGGCATCACAGGCATTGCAGGGTATTGTGATTGATAGCCATGCGGCAGTGGAGGAGTGAAAGAGTGAGTAAGTCGTTAAACCGAAAGCAGTGGATTGGAGAGGTGCATCAGCTGCTCGACACGTATTGCGATGGCTGCTTTCTAAATAGCCATTTCCGAAAGGAGAACGGTCCACGATATGCACAATCATTTTGTATCAAACATTGTACTGTTGGAGAAAAGTTGAAGGATTACGGCAAAAAACTATCATGAAGCATGAATAAAACCGCCGATACGGCGGTTTTTCTAGCAAGATAAGAAAGTATAACTTTTCGGAGCGATATCTAGCTCCCAAGACCTAAAATGGCAGACTTCGGGCTGAACCTCCGCAAAAGACAAACAGCGTCTTTTACTCCGGCCCACCCCTATGCTGCCATAAAAGGCGAACCTTGTCCGCTTTTCTTAAGATTATTGCATTGCTTCATTTAGTTGGTGTTCGCATTGCTCGAGCATTTCTTCTTGTTTTGAAAGAAATGCCTCGTCGAGATCTGTTGCTATTTCCTTCATGTGTGTAAGCTGACGACGTGCTTCCTCTACTATTTTGGCCGCGTTATGCAGCTGAGCAGGATCCATACTCATAGTGGCAGAGCCGACCACTTTCTGGGCGGATGCCACCCGCATTCCTACGTCTTCAAAGCCGTTAAAGCCATTATGAGAGGCATGGTATGGATCTCCCGCGCCTCGTATATCTTGTGCCATAGATAAAACACCTCCTGCGAGTTACTACATGTAGTTTGCGCATAGGAGGTGTTTTTTAATCTTAGGAAATGAGTATGTATTTTTTGGTTTTTCTCGTTAATCAATATGCCTGCTATTTTATATATAACCAAGGGAGGGGAATTAGGATTTCGTGTTTGATTTTTATACAAAACAGACATGCTAGGGAAAAGAATTGAATTAGGGAAATTTTTGAGTTATTTGTTTACAATTTAATATATAAATTCCTATGTATCAGTTTAATTTTACATATTAGGGAATTTTATGAAAAATTGTAAATACAACTACACCTCCGTTTTCACAATCAGTGAATTTTCTTTAAAAATTTTATTTTTGCTGCAAATTTTGTGAAGAATAAACAAGGGTTTTTTATGTTCAGAATGGAATATAGATGAATAAGAAACAGGTTTCTGCAAGGGACTGAGGTTACCTTGGGGGAGATTGTTGGAAAGGGAATATTTTTGTAAGGAAGCACATTCTTCAAAAAAAAGCTAACCTGTTTTTTTGTACATGTAGCACAATCTCTTCTTGTATAAGAAAGTACGGCTGGTTAGTATGCTTAAAGGGAGGATACGAGTATGTATCGAACGACGATAAACGGAAAAGAAGTAATTGTTAAACTCTCAACAAAGCTAGGAAAAGAAGTGCAGGAGCGTACTGAAATTTATGAAGCGGTACTATCGGTTGTTGAGCGCGTTCTTCCGCGAGAGAACCAGTATAATTTTGCAGTACATCACAAAAACACGGGATTAATTATAGGTGAGGTGCATAGAGGAGAGGTAATTGTATTTTCGGTAGAGCATATTGTTGATCAGCAAAATATATTTCAGCAGCATATAAGCAATCGCTCTTTTGAGCAAGGAGCCAATTTTTAAAAAGTATTGAATAAATAGAATAGAAAGTATAGCTGTGTATAAGAATCACTCTTTCGCGTCGCTGAAAAAGGCGGCGTTTTTTATGGGAAAAGCGGACAGATTTAATGTCTGCCCAGTCACTCCTTCTATAAAAGAATTTTGCCGATTGTGCATAGGCTTCCTAGAAAGTGGCTTATGGATACATGGTATGCAGAATAAAAGGCTAAAAAATAGCTCTCCATGACTATTGGCGGTTTTTTGAAAAAAAGAAATTGTAAAAAAATGTCTACTTAAAATACTTTCCATATGAGGGAATATTTAATAAAATTAGATTTGCATTTGGTAATCTCTTTTTAATTGTGAGCGCTTTACTCAGGTGGTTCAGGGGAGGTGTTATTTTAGCTGTCTCATGATTGCAACGGCATATAATTTGAGAGGAGAGTGTAACAATGGAAGTAAAACAAGAAAGTGCTGCTCGCTCACAGACCGATGGAATCGATTACACGCAGATTGTACAATCCTCTGAGTTTAAACAGCTGCTACAAGCGAAAAAGAAATTTATTATTCCTATGACCATCTTCTTCTTCACGTTTTATTTTATCCTTCCGATTCTGACATCCTATTCTAATGTTTTGAACACACCCGCTATTGGAGAAATTACATGGGCTTGGGTTTTCGGATTTGCCCAGTTCGTTATGACATGGGCACTTTGTATCCTTTACAGCAAAAAGGCTCAGTCGTTTGATAAGCTGTCCACCGATATTTTACAAAAACTGAATAAAGGGAGGGGCTAATCGTGAACGTTACAGCTTTTACACTATTCTTAGCAATCGTGCTTGGTACACTCGTCATCACATACTTCGCATCGAAGAAGACAAAGAATGCCAGTGAGTTTTATACAGCGGGCGGCGGCTTGACAGGCTGGCAAAACGGATTAGCTATTGCAGGTGATTATATGTCTGCTGCATCATTCCTTGGAATTGCAGGCACAATCGCGCTGGCTGGATTTGATGGCTTCTTTTACAGCATCGGCTTTCTTGTAGCGTATCTTGTTGTTCTATACTTAGTAGCAGAGCCCCTCCGAAACCTTGGAAAATATACATTAGCTGACATGATTGCGGCACGATTTGAGGAAAGAAAAGTACGTGGCGTTGCAGCCTTGAATACGATGACAATCTCCATTTTCTACATGATTGCACAGCTTGTAGGAGCAGGTGCACTTATTAAGCTATTATTAGGGCTAGAGTATACTACTGCTGTGTTAATTGTAGGAACATTAATGACGATCTATGTTATTTTTGGAGGGATGACGGCAACAAGCTGGGTACAAATTGTAAAGGCTGTGCTGCTTATGGGTGGCACACTGGTAATTTCTATTATTGTATTTGCGAAATTTGGCTTCAGCTTTACGGAGATGTTTGCGCAAATGAAAACAGCAACCCCGTTAAAAGAAGCATTTTTGAACCCAGGCGTGAAATACACAAACGGTATCGACACGCTTTCCTTGAACATGGCACTTGTACTTGGAACTGCTGGATTGCCGCATATTCTCGTTCGATTCTTTACCGTGAAAGATGCTAAAACAGCGCGTCAATCCGTTGTGTACGCTACGTGGCTAATCGGTGCCTTCTATGTTATGACGATGTTCCTCGGCTTTGGTGCGGCTGCATTTGTAGGGAATGCAGCAATTGTCAAGGCAAACCCGGCAGGAAACATGGCTGCCCCTTTATTAGCGCGGGAGTTAGGCGGGGATTTCTTATTTGCGTTTGTTTCCGCTATTGCATTCGCGACGATTCTTGCAGTGGTAGCAGGCCTGGTATTAACAGCTGCCTCGGCGTTTGCACATGATTTTTATAATGAAATTATCCGGCGCGGCAAAGCATCCGAAAAAGAACAGGTTGTAATGGCCCGTTATGCTTCTATCGGTGTTGCTGTTTTATCTATTGTGTTAGCACTTTTTGCCCAAACGTTAAACGTTGCATTTTTAGTCGCTCTTGCTTTTGCAGTAGCAGCAAGTGCCAATTTACCTGTTATTTTGTTGACGATTTATTGGAAGCGTTTTAATACAGCGGGAGCGGTTTCGGGTATGCTTGTAGGTCTCATTTCTGCCATCATTATTGTGGCAATCGGTCCAAATGTATGGAGTCCGGAGGCAGGGAAGGCAATTCTTGTTGGCGAGCCGCTAATTCAGCTGACAAACCCAGGGATTATCTCTATTCCTCTTGGATTTCTTGCAGCGTATTTAGGTACAGTATTATCAAGCAAAAAAGCAAGTCAGGAGAAATTTGATGAAATTCTTGTAAAATCAAATACAGGCCATGGTGTGAGTGGTGTATCTGGTCATTAAGAAAAGCGGATAAGGCCCGCTTTTTATGGCAGCGTAGGGGTGGGCCGGAGTAAAAGGAACTTTTTGCCTTTTGCGGAGGTTCAGCCCGGGGTCCGCCATTTTGGGTCTTGGGAGCTAGACATCGCCCCGAAAAGTTATGCTTTTCTACAGTGTCAAAAAAGCGGGATGTCTTGTTGTGTAAGACATCCCGCTCTTATTATTCCGTGCCTTTTTCCGGCGGCGATTCAGGGACCTCAGGTGTTTGCGGTCTTTGTTTTGGTTTGAGGACAAAGGCAAAAATAATGAGAAAGATAATAATGACAGCAGCAACCCCGTCATATATATAGAAATAGGTTTTGTACTTTGGCCAATAGGTTTTGTTTTGCCCCATTTTTTCTCGTGATTCACTAATGAGTTGTTTAATTTTAGGATGTTTGTCGTACAGTTGCTCTACCTTTTGGAAGCGATCTAGTGCTTCTTCATAATAACCAGCCCAGAAAAATTCTAAGCCCTCTCTATACAGAGTGTCCACAGGTCCAGGAGCATTTTTGGCGCCAGATTGTGCGACAAATTCTTGTACAGTGGAGGAAGGCACAGCAAAGTTAAGTTGCTCGGTTGGACCAGCTGTGAGCAGACCGATAATTTTTCCGTTTCTGTCAACTACTGGACCGCCGCTATTTCCAGGCAAGGCTGCGGCGTTAATTTGAATGAGTGGGCTTCCTTGCTCGGACTTCTTATCCTTTGCTGAAACCTGCCCGGCAGCTATCGTAGATACAATCTGCGAATCCTCAGATAGTTCACGTAACTCGGCGGCGCCTGGATAACCGATAACCCATATGTCGTCCTGCAGCTCTACAGCATCAGAATTCCCAAGCTGAAGTGTCGGTAAATTGTTCGCATCAATTTTGATAACCGCTACATCTTTTCCTTCCCCGATAGGAGCCCCAAATGCTTTAGTATCGCTGTCATAGGCTTCCCCGCTTGGTAAAACTACCTTTTGCACCCGTTGGATGGATGTAAAATCGAGGGTGTGGATTAGGTAAGCATAAACAAGAGAAGGGTCGAGGCTGTATATGTCTGCAATTTCATATGCTGTGCTTTCTAACCCTGCCACGATGAGCTCATCATCACTTTTTCTTGTTGCATCAACAACATGAGCATTTGTTACGATATAGCCATTTGAACTTATAATAGCTCCGGAACCGCGACCACCTACATAGGACCGTCCCTCTGTCGCAACAAAGTACTCATTTATCGCACCCAGGTAATTATATTCCTGTTCCGTAGCAGCGTAATACTGAAATGCTTCCACAGCTGAAAAGTCCCAATTTATAACTGCATAGTTATAAACCTGAACAACAGCAGGCTCTGCATAAGCAGCAATTCGTTTTGCATCTTTTACATTTGTCGCATCAATCTTTGTATTGCCTAGAATAACTGTTGCAGCAATGCCAGCAAGAAGCACTATAATAATTGGCAAGCTAATCCATGCGCGTTTCCCCACAGCAGTCCCTCCTCGTTAGAATATATTACTCAAAGCATTGTATTCGTAGTGTTGTTTGTCATATTCTTATATCAAGTAGGAAAAATGTAAGCATGTGAAATACATCTTGTACACAAAATGGAATGTTTTTGTTTAGTTGGGGTTGTTGTGGATATACAGTTGGAAGCTTAATATTGAAAACGATATAATAGAATGGGATATAAAGAGAAGAGGTCTGAAATAAAAAACTATAGATTCCCCAAAAAAGCATAAATAGAATGCTGCTTACAAGCAAGAATTTTTTATATCCGCCTGCTGAGAAGCTACACCTTCTCCGATCAACACAAACTGAATGCAGGAATGAAGGATATTGCGATATGCAGCTATGCAGCAAAGAGCAAATGTTTTAAAACTTAAGTTGCAGCCGCAAAATCAAAAAATGAGAAGCATCCTGAAGCGGTGGTAGCGAAAATGAAGTTGGAAATATGAATCCAAAAAGAAAGGTGGTGAATCCTGCTATAAAAACATCTAAAAACAAAGAGTAATCATTCAAAAACTTCACATGAGCACGCATTTATGGGGAAGCTGTGAGGCTTTGTTGTATAAACCAGTGATTCCATTTGTTTATGTTTTTAGTAGCAGATAATAAAATTGAAGGTTGTGATTGCAGAGAAACCGGACCAAGCAATGAAGCTGGCCGCGCCATTCTCGTTTCGGAAGAGGGACGGCTATATAGAAGTAGGAAAATGCGAGTTGTTTCCGAACGGAGCTTATTTTACATGGGCTGTCGGTCATATTTGCGAGTTGCTGTCTCCTGAGGAATATGATAAAGCGTGGAAGCGGTGGACACTGGAGGCTTTGCCGCTTATCCCTGATAAGTTTCAATATAAAGTAACAAAGTCCAAAACAAAGCAATTTTTTATGATAAGAGATTTGGTCAAAAGACCAGAAGTGAAGGAAATTATCCATGCGGGCGATGCTGGGCGAGAAGGTGAGCTCATTATCCGGACTATTTTGCAAACAGCACGCATTTCTAAGCCAATGAAGCGGTTGTGGATTTCCTCTCTAACTGAAAATGCAGTACGGGAAGGATTCAGGAATCTACTGGGGGAAAAGGATACGCGCAATTTATATTTTGAGGCATACAGTCGTGCCTGTGCCGATTGGCTTATTGGCATGAACGCCTCACGAGTTTATACAATTTTGTTAAAACAACGAGGCATTTCGGATGTGTTTTCAGCTGGACGTGTGCAAACACCGACACTTGCTCTTGTAGTGAAACGAGAAAAAGAAATCGAGAGCTTTGTCTCCAAGCCGTTTTGGGAAGTAGTAGCGACCTTTTCTATGAACGGAAAAGAGTATGAAGGGAAATGGCATAAGGATGGAGAATCCCGCCTTGAGAACCCTGAGTTAGCGCAGAAAATTGCTGCGTTTTGCTGCGAAAAGAATGCAGAAATTACTGAGGCCCAAACGGAGCGAAAGGAATTTCAGCCGCCTCAGCTCTTTAACTTATCAGCTCTGCAGGCAACAGCAAACCGAGCCTTTAAATTTTCCCCCAAAAAGACGCTTGATCTTGCGCAGAGCTTGTACACGAAGGGATATATCTCATACCCCCGGAGCGATTCGAGCTTTGTGACAAAAGAAGAAGCTTCCAATTTTTCAGACATATTGGAAAAATTGAGTCAACAAAATGCCTATAAAAGCTACTTTCCAACACCGGTTGCATCTATTCTTCAGAACAAGCGCTATGTAAATGAAAAGAAGGTAACGGACCATTACGCGGTAATTCCGACAGAACAGGTTCCTGATGTGGCAAAGCTGAGCGGGGATGAGCAGAAAATATATGATTTAATAGCAAAACGCTTAATTGCAGCCCATTATAAAGCGGCTATCTTTGATTATACAACCATTACAACATTGGTAGACGGTCGTGCTACTTTCTTATCAAAGGGAAAGCAGCAAATTCAGGAGGGATGGCGAAAGGTTTTGTTTTCTGAAGGAACAAAGGATGAGGATGACGAAAAGCTTCTGCCTTCGCTGCAAAATGGAGAGAAGGGACAAGTGTGTGATGTGCAGGTGAAGGAAGGCAAAACTCAGCCACCGAAGCGATATACAGAAGGGCAGCTTATTACTCTTATGAAAACAGCAGGTCGTCACCTTGATAATGAAGAACTGGAAAAGGTGCTGATGAAAACTGAAGGGCTCGGTACGGAGGCAACGCGTGCGGGCATTATTACGATGCTCAAGGACCGGAAGTATATTGAGGTAACGAAAAATCAGGTGTATGCAACAGATAAAGGAAAAGTTTTAATTGAAGCGATCGGTAATAAAATTTTGGCATCCCCAGAAATGACAGCAAAGTGGGAACAGCGGCTTGCTGAGATTGGAGAGGGGAATGCATCTGCCGCAAGTTTTATGGAGCAAGTTAAAAAGCTGTCCGCTAAAATTATCGAGGATGCTGTACAAATGTCTGCGCAGTGGACATTTTCTGGCATTGATACGGGTGCGATCGAGCAGACAAAATCGAAGGCGTCACTTGGCAAGAAAGTTGGATCTTGTAAATTGTGCGGAGAAAATGTTGTTGATAAGGGCGATTTTTATGGTTGCTCCCACTATGCAAAAACAAAATGCAGCTTTACAGTTTCTAAAAAAATATTAGGAAAAAAGCTGTCGGTGACAAATGTAAAAAAGCTTCTTGAAACAGGAAGGACAGATGTAATTAAGGGGTTTAAAAAGGGAGAAAAGACTTTTGATGCGAGGCTGGAGTGGAAGGACAATAAAATACAGTTTCTATTTGATAAATAGCAGATGTATTCTCTTTCGTAGCGTAGACATTAAAGAGAAATATAAACAAAAAGCAGCGGATCCTTGCACACTGGATTCGCTGCTTTTTGTTTGCAGAATAGAATGTCTGAGTTTTTTACACTGTAAGAAAGTATAAATTTCCAGCTGGAAGACTATTCGACGTAGTCAGAAATTTTAGGAATACAGTATAAGTAAGGCTACACCTCTGTCTTCGTCCGGGGAGCGGGGCTCGCCAATCGGCGGGTTTTCTTTACCAAAAAACGGGTGAGAATACTCCTTCCTCAATCATGTGAAGAAGCATTAGCGAGTAAGTAGAGGGTAGTTCAAGTAACTATGTATGGGCTGCTGTATAATGAAGGAATATAGTTTGTAAAGGTAGGTAGGTTATGTAGGCATATAGCTTGTGATAGATTGTACGATATGGCAAGATGCTTATATGAAAGGCTTAGATAGAAGTGGAGGGATAAAAAGATGATCCAAGATGTGTTACAGTCCTTTTTCGGGATGAGTCCAAAAGCTGATTCTAAAGGATATCGATATATTGCAATTGAGCAAGAACAAGGATATGTAGTGTGTACCTCCGTTTGTGATATGGAGGATGTGGGCAAAGGATCGATTTCAATCGGCTATAATGATGAGCAGGAAGTATGGATCGTGTGGCATCAAAACCATCATCCTATTGTGACTATTCAGCGTTTTACTGCACAGCAAGTCATTGCTTCTAAAGAAGATGGTGAGGAGCTGCTGCAGTTTGTATTTGAGCGATGGCCGAGCCGAATGCTGCAGGTGCAGTTTAAACCACATTTTGCGGTAGAAATGGGGATGTATTGGGAAACCTGCGAGGAATGTGACTAAATCAGGAGTCTATTCATAGGGTGCACCTTATACATATATCGGCTATTACGGTGTTTTACAATCACGCTGTAATACTTGAGGCGACTCAAAATGGGACGTTGCACCCCTTTCGAGTCACCTCTCTACAATTTTGTTTTGCCTTGCATAATTATGAGTGGAAGGAAAATAATGCTTAGCCAGCCGATCAGCGGATAGAGCGTATGGAGAAGTGGACCATAGCCGATGTAGCTAATACAATAGCTGATAAATAAAATGACTAGCACAACACTGTAGCCTTTCCAGCCAGTCATTGAATGCACCTGCTTACTCATGCCAAATACATTGCCAACGAGCGTTGTAAATACTTCTCCGAAAATAATAAGCACGAAGAAAAAATGAAAAGTTGGATTGAGGCGCCGCACAACCTCAGCCATCGGGATGCTATATTGATAAAACTGCTCCACAGATAAAATAGCAAATTGACTGCATAATAGGATAAGAAATAATCCTGCTCCCCCAAGGATACCTCCCATTGTAATAACCTTCTCATCTTTGATTTCGTGCGCAAGCGGGACAAGAACGCTTTGAGAAAGAGAGATATTTAGGGAAACGTATATTAGAGGACTAGTGATCCAACGCCAATTCCAGCTTTCTTCCGGAATAGCTGTGAAAAGGGTAGGCCATGTTTGTAAAAAGGTAGTAGAGTAGAGCCCAATAATAAAAATCATCATAATAGGTACAACAAGGGAATTTACTTCAAAAACACCTTGCAGCCCCCTTGTTAAGATTAAAAGACAAGCTACGATTGTAAGTAAAATGCCAAACTGCCTAGGCAAACGAAGCTGTTCTTCAAATACCGCACCTGCACCAGAAAGCATAACGCTTGTTGTACCAAGAAGAAATAGGAGGAGCACGGCATTTACAATATTCCCGAACACATCGCCAAATAAGTATTTATTAAATTCCTGCGCTGAGTACGCTTCGATACGGGCGGCCAGGAGCATCATTTTTGTTCCAATCCAAATGAATAAAATGCCACTCGCCAAAATACCGATGGTTCCGTATGTACCGTGCACCGTGAAAAACTCAACAATCTCGCGTCCTGTCGCAAATCCTGCCCCGACAATTGTACCGATATACGTAGCGGCAATTCGCTTCGCCGTTTTCCATTGTTGTTGGTCCATACAATCCCCCCTTATGGGTTTGTTATATACATATGAGTGAGCATGGACAAATAGACGGACATGTAAGGGGAAAGGAGCATATTATCGGTTTTCGGCGAGTTTTCTTTACACTTTAAGAAAGTATAAACTTCTAGCTGGATGTCGATTCGACGTGGCGAGAAATTTTAGGAATAAAGTATAAGTAGGGCTACGCCTCTGTCTTTGCCCAAAAGCAGACTCACCAATCGAGGAGTTTTCTTTACACTGTAAGAAAGTATAAATTTCCAGATAGGAGGAAATTCGACGTAGTCGGAAATTTTAGGAATACAGTATAAGTGCAACTACGCCTCTGTCTTCGCCCAAGAGCATGGCTCGCCAATCGACGAGTTTTCTTTATACGGAATTGTTATTTTCGTTTTTTCTGAGAGGAGCGTTGCAGACCTCGATTAAAATGGTTCATATCGACTAGCTCTAAAATATACTCATAATTAGCTATTGACATGTGGAGCGTTTGTTGTTCCTTGGAGGTGAGCTTTCGTCCCTTAAGCTGTTGGATTAGCTTTTGTTTTTCTTGTTCCAACAACTCTTTAATTTCATCATAGCTGTAAGATTTCTTCATGCTGCATGACCCCTTTGCATTTGAATTGGCGGTTTGCTTCTTTTGTATAGATATATGACTGCAAATAGAAAGAAGTACCTGTTGATGGGTTTGAGGCATTTATAGCATTTCAAAAGGGGCAACTTTTCTTTTTTTATACAGGGAGGCTCACTACAAATAAAATCGAAATAGAGGTATGGATTTGCTATAATAACGAAATAGAACAAGCAGAGAAGAGAGGTAACGAATTTGAGTGTACGACGGAAAATTCCGGTGACGCTTGTAACAGGCTTTCTCGGTTCAGGCAAAACAACGTTGTTAAACCGTATTTTATCAGAGCACCACGGTCATCGATTTGCTGTGATTGTGAATGAAATTGGGCAAATTGGGATTGATAATGAATTAATCGTAAATGTGGAAGAGGAAGTTATGGAAATGACGAATGGCTGCCTCTGCTGTACTGTACGAGAAGACTTGCTTGTAGCGTTGAAAAAGCTATTACAAAGCAGAAAAAAGGGAGAAGCACGGTTTGAAGGCTTGCTTATTGAGACGACAGGTCTTGCTAATCCTGGACCGATTATTCAAACATTTTTTCTTGATGAAACAATACAGACCTATTATGAATTAGACGGTATTGTTACGGTGGTGGATGCCTATCATATTCAGCAGCACTTTGAAAAAGGCATGGAAGCGGAAGAACAAGTCGCTTTTGCCGATCTTATTATATTGAATAAACAGGATTTGGTAACAACTTCGCAGCTTGAGGAAGTCAAATACCAAATACAATCCCTAAATCCAACCGCTCAGATTGTGCCAACTGTAAATGGCGAAATCGATTTTAGCTTGTTATTTGGCATACAAACATTTCGGACACGTGACACTCTTGACGTACGGCCTTATTTTCCTAAAGAGCACCTAACGGGGGTACAGTCATTTGTACTGCGTGAGGAGCGCCCTATAGATATGGTAAAGCTTAATCACTGGATGACTGCAGTTGTGTCAGAGTTAGGGGAATATTTATATCGTTATAAGGGAATTATAGCTGCGCAAGGAATGGACAGACGTGTTGTATTTCAAGGTGTGCATACGCTGTTCGCAGCTTCTTATGATCGTCCGTGGAAACAAGGGGAAGAACGAAAGAGCGAAGTTGTGTTTATCGGGAAAGGGTTAAATAAAGTTTGGTTTGAGGAACATTTTCATAATTGTGTTGCCGATCATTAAGAAAGATGATGCAGTTGTGCTCGCTGCGCAGAGTTTTTCACAGCGAGCATACAGAAGCTTAGATATGTTTTAGCATTATTCTACATAATCCAAAGATGCTTGAACACCACGCTGCTCTTTTTTTGTCATCGGAGAGGGTGTATCCTTTGGTACATGGTTTGTCGCTTGCTTTCGTGCTTGCTTCTTTTTTCCTTTTGCCATCATTTGCACCTCCTTGCTCTGTTACATATAATGTAAGTCTTTTCTTAAATCTTTATGCAGCAAGGGGCGCTAGTCAGCGCCCCTTATCTTATGGATTCATAGCTTTCTTTAAAGTTTCTAAATTTTCTTTCATCAATGTAAGATAGTCTTTGTTTTTCTTTGCATCTTCCTCAGAAATAGTTGCCAGATGGTTTAAACGAAGAATTTTTGTTCCTGTTTCCTTCTGTACAACCTCAGCCACTTTTGGAGTCGCAAATGTTTCAAATAAAATATATTGTAGGTGATGTTCTTTTGCCAGCTTTGCGATTTCTGTCAGCTTTTTTTGTGAAGGCTCTTGAGAAGCTGATAGACCGGCGATTGCGATTTGTTTAATGCCATAGCGGTGTTCCCAGTAACCGTACGCAGCATGGGATACGAGTATTTCTTTTGTTTTTGCGTTGTTTACTGCGGTTTGGAACTCCTTGTCTAAATCGCTTAGTTGTTGATTGAGGACTTCATAATTCTTTTCAAATTCGTCCTTATGCGCTGGCTGCAGCTTTACAAGTGCATTTTTGATGGCCTCTGCTTGCCGAGCAGCTAAAGAAGGGTCGAGCCACACATGTGGATCTTGATCGTGATGATGCGCTTCTGTTTCTTCATGCTCTTCCTCTTCTTCAGAGGATGTGATAAGCGGCAGACCTTCGGATGCATTTACAATTGTTACTTTCTCCTGTTTAAGAGATTCCTCGAGTTTATCTACGAACGGTTCTAATTCCGCCCCATTGTATACAAATAAATCTGCTTTTGCGATACTTACTGTTTGTTTTTGCGAAGGCTCGTATGTATGTGAATCTGCGCCTGCAGGATAAATAGCTTGTACATCTACATAGTTGCCGCCAATTTTTTCTGCAAAATCTTTTAATGGAAAAATAGTTGTATACACGGTAATCTTTTCGTTTTGCTGCTTTGCTGTGCTGCTTTCTTTACCACATCCCGTAACGAAAGCTGAGATGATAAGAAAAAGCGACAGGATTATAGCTTGTTTCTTCATAGTAATTCTCCCTTTCAAATGTTTAATGCGAATTATATCGTAACAATTTCGATTTACTAAGTATACTATGGAATCCTTGGATGTGCAATAGTCGAAATCATTACGATTTCAGTCTGCTATGGTGTATAAAGAAGTATGTCATAGAGCGTTCGGACAAGCATATATTGCTAGTATAGGCAATCTGTATGTTAGGAGGATTATTATGGCTTGGTCACGCTTTTTGCGGGAAACGATTGGTGTTGTACTCATTGCGTTGTTTTTATTTTTATTTTTCTTTGTAGATTTTACTAGTTTAGCACATATAAAGGACATTATTCCGAAGAACTGGATGAATGTAAATACAATATTCTTAAGTATTTTTCTTGAAGCTGCTCCATTCGTTCTTATTGGTGTATTTGTTTCTTCTATCATTCAAACGTTTATAACAGAGGAGCAGCTGAAAAAGGCAATACCGCGCAACCCGTTTTTGGCAGTGGTACCAGCAGCACTTGCCGGGCTCGTGTTTCCAATGTGCGAATGCGCAATTGTTCCGGTCGTTAGACGTCTCATTCAAAAAGGAATGCCGCTGCATATTGGCATGGTCATTTTAGTAAGTACACCTATCCTTAACCCGATTGTATTTGCATCAACATACTATGCGTTTCGGACAACCCCCTATATTGCCTATTACCGGCTCGGCTTAGCCTTTGTTGCAGCAGTTATTATCGGGCTCGTCGTGTATTGCCTGTATCGCAATCAGAATGTGCTGAAAGATCAGACCGTTGTGAATCCGCATATACACTTAGGATTTGAAAGCCGGTGGAAACAAATTTTGCAGCATGCTGCTGATGAATTTTTCAGTACAGGAAAGTTTTTACTCATCGGCGCGCTGATTGCCAGTTGTTTTCAAACCTTTCTCGATCGGCAGCTTCTGGAGCAGGTTGCATCTAATCATGTATTGTCACCGGCGGTTATGATGGGATTAGGGTATGTTTTGTCACTTTGCTCAGAGGCAGATGCTTTTATTGCAGCTTCGTTGAACCATACATTTTCGGCTCAATCCTTGCTCGCATTTCTTGTATTTGGTCCTATGCTCGACATTAAAAATACGCTTATGCTCCTCGCATATTTTAAGAAGCGGTTTGTTGCAAGTTTCTTCGTTATTGTAATTGTTGTTGTATACATTGTTGTTCAATGTGCTAGATTGTAGAAAGGAGGATGGAGATGAGTGAGCAAGAATCTTTCCATCAATACATACGGGGGCTTTTACTAATTGGCTTTGGTATGCTGCTATTTAAATTGCTTATGACGGGCCATATTGAGAATTTTATTGCTCCAAAGATGCGTGGATTTACCTATTTTACCCTTATAGTTTCCTTTGCATTAGGTGTGTTTCAAGTGTGGAGTCATCCAAAGCAGCAAAGCTGTGATTGCGGGCATCATCATGAGGAGCAAACAAGGTTCGGTAAAGGCTTGATATATGCTTTATTCCTTTTTCCGATTGTGAGCGGGTTTCTTTTTTCTAATGCTGCATTAGATGGAAGCGTTGCTGCAAAGAGAGGAGTAACGCTAGCAGGGACAACGTCTTCACAACAACCGGCTGGCGGAAATGATGCCGTAAGCAGTTTATTGACGGACGCGGAAGAGAATCCCCAGTTACTACCGCAAACAGCACCTCCTGGCTATTATGAGAAGCTCGAAAAAAAGTTACTTAGCCAGCAGCATATCACTGTGAATGATGCAGATTATATGTCTGTTATGGATGTCATCGGAAAAGACGTAATGGGCTTCAAAGGGAAAGGAATTACATTTATTGGCTTTGTGCATCGTGAACCAGATCTTGATCAAAATACAATTATCTTAGCACGTTACGGCATTACCTGCTGCACCGCAGACGCTTCTGTGCTTGGGATGATGGCCAAAGGACAGAACGTTTCTTCATTGGAACAAGGGGATTGGGTCCAAATTACGGGTACGTTGGGAGATACGATTTACATAGATACGCTTCTCCCGATTGTGTCGATTCAATCTGTCAAGAAAATATCTGCACCAGAGACGCCATATGTGTATCAACAGTTCCAGTAGCAATTCTCGAAACAGAGGCATAGAATCCTTTTCCCTCTTCATATAGTGAAACAAGAATGGGGAAGGGGAGAGACTATGGGGTATTGGTTTGAGGCGGTTGCTATTTTGCTAGCCGTACTAGTTCCTTTAGGCGGTGTTGTTTGGTTTTTAAGAGACTTAATCGAAAGTTTTGGAGATGCAAGCACGATTACGCCCCTTCAGGATGAAGAGACGCAGTAAAAATAAAGGAGTGTCTTTTACAACAGGAAGAGGCACTCTTTTTCTAATGTTAAAAAAGAAGGGTTTTTATTAAAAAGCAGGTTGCTTCCTGTTCTTCCCTTACAGTATACTTCAAGTATCCAATTTGATTCATAAAGAGGGAAACACATGGAAAAGAGAACTGCTTTAGTACTTGGAGCCAGCGGTTTAGTTGGACAAGAGGTCACAAGATTTTTGCTTGCTTCTTCTCGTTATCGATCCGTAACGGTATTAGTTAGAAAGAAATTAGATTGGAAGCATGAGAAGCTGCGGCAGCAGCTGGTTGATTTTGCTGCCTTAGAACAGTACGAAAGCGTTTTTTCCGTACATGATGTGTACAGTTGTCTAGGAACCACCATCAAAAAAGCGAAAACAAAGGAGAATTTTTGGAAGGTCGATTATGAGTATACAATGAGCGCTGCGCGATTGTCTCAACAAAAGGGCGTACATAACTTTCTAACAGTCTCCTCTATCGGAGCAAATCCCAGGTCTATATTTTTTTACTCGCAAGTAAAGGGGAGAGTGGAAGAAGACTTAAAGAAGCTTTCTCTGCAAGGTCTCCATATTTTTCGACCTTCTTTGCTTTTAGGAGAACGTGAGGAGGTTCGATTAGGAGAACGGGTGGCAGAAAAGTTTTTCGGTATTATGCCCTTTCTGTTTACAGGTCCATTGCACAAGTATAAGCCAATTGCTGCCGAGCAGGTGGCAAAGGAGATGTGTAAGGTAGCATTATGGGACATGAGAGGTGTGCATATATACGAATCCAATGACATTGCCAACATGCAATAATGTTGGCTTTTCGTTTACTATTTATAAGGGAGTGGGAGTATGAACAGGTATATATTAGATTTGTTTAGTTTAGTTGTCGAAGCTGCTACCGTCGCACACGGCAAACAAACGAGAAAAGGAAATGGAACACCATATATTACTCATCCGTTTACAGTGGCGCTTCTTTTGCTGCAGGCAGGGTGTTCAGAGGAAACGGTTGCTGCCGGCTTGCTTCATGATACCATAGAGGATACGAACCTTTCTTTTGAAGAAATTGAACATAAATTTGGGCAACAAATTGCTCGCGTTGTACGCGAATGTTCCGAGTATGACAAAAGCAAGGGCTGGGAGGAAAGAAAGCAACATAAAATTGATCACCTCCATACCGTCTCGTTAGAAGCATGCATGGTGATGTGTGCTGATAAGCTTCATAACATTCGTGCTACTGTCCGCGAATTTGAAGCAAAGGGAGACGATGTTTGGGGTCGTTTTAATCGCGGCAAGGAAAAGCAAGAATGGTATTACCGCAGCGTAGTAGACGTGCTCGGGAAAAGGGTACCTGACTTTTCGCTGTACAGTTTGCTGAAACAGGAGGTAGACGAGCTGTTTCGTTAGGGGTGGAACCTGGCTTTAACAAATTTGCAGCGGCTACAAGTATTAGAAATCTTATGGTATCTCTCAGCACCGGTAAAGCTTCTTTGACATATAATAAGGACAAGCTTACACGGTAGATTGGTTAGTTCCTGTTGTATAAGCTAATGATTCAAATAAGGAGATTTATCATGAATCTCACAAAAGAAAATATTGTAAAGTGCTTGAGCAACTGGAAGACATGGGTTGCTCTTTTGTTCTGTTCTAGGGCTTGTGTTTAAAAAGCAACTGCTTGGAGAAGACAGGGAAGTAAAGAAAACAAAGAAAACAAAGAAAACAAAGAAAACAAAGCCGTTGGCGTACTATCTTATGAGCAATGAAGCCTAGCTTTGGTTGTATTGTCCTGATAAATTTTGACCATAAAAACGCTCACGAAGTTAAAAAAGTTTGAAAAAACTCGAAATGAGTTATAGGATGAGTGATAAGGAGATAAGTAAAAACAAGGTTTTCCGGAACTTTATGAAGATATCTGAAACCTAAAAATAAAATAGCACTATGAATGAAAATGGAGTGAGAATATGGATTATACTGCGTATTACGAAAGCCCGTTAGGTTGGATAGAAGTAAAGGGAAATGACCTTGGAATTATATCTGTTTTGTTTGTGGACGAGCAAGGGCAGACTTGTAAGAGCCCACTTGTTGCACAATGTGTGGAAGAGTTGGAGGAGTATTTTCAAAATAAGCGAACTGCGTTTACAGTGCCGTTATGTCCGAATGGAACTGATTTTCAAAAACGAGTGTGGACGGCCCTGCGAACGGTTTCATATGGAAAAACTGCTTCGTACTTAGATATGGCAAATGAGATTGGAAACCCGAAGGCTGTACGAGCAATTGGCGGTGCAAACAGTAGGAATCCCATTTCAATTATTGTACCCTGTCACAGGATTATTGGGAAAAATGGCACGCTTGTTGGGTATGAGGGAGGTCTTTGGAGAAAAGAATGGTTATTGAAGCATGAAGGGAGCTTGACAAAGTAACGTGCAGATTAAGATAATCTAGCTTTATATACTAGAAACACCTGCTGTAAAAAGGAGTTGAATGAGGGTGTTTTGTATGAATTGCGGAAAACCGTGTGACCGTGCTTCACTGAACTGTGAACAATGCCGGCAGCAGTTGTACGAGGGAGAGCAGGAGTTAGAACGGGAGTTAAGACTGTTTGTCGGCAAACAATATCCTTTTTATAAGCGTAAATGGGAACGGGAGCAGACAAGAAAGTTAAAATGGAGCTGGAACGGCTGGGCAGCTTTTTTTAATGTTCTGTGGCTGGGATACCGAGGAATGTACAGAACAGCATTGTTGTTTCTTTTTATGGTAGTAATTATGAACGCTGTTTCATATTACATTGGCTGGAACTACGGGCTTCCGATTATCAACACAACGCCCGCGGCTTTGCTGCTTGTGTTTGTTGCTTGTATTGGCTTGGGTCTTTTTGCTAATCAACTGTACTATCAACATGCGATTCGCCGTATTTATAAGCTAAAAGCAAAAGGAATTGCGAACGAGGCAGCGGAAACATACTTGTTACAGACTGCAGGAGGAACGCGTAAAGTAGGTATCGCTCTGCTGCTTGCAGCAAGTGTTGTCTTATCCTCTATTAGCCACAGGCTATTTCCGACAGACCTTGATATTGTGAATACGGTGAGAAACGGCTCTCTATACAATTATCCTTTGTATTCTATCGGTGAGTCATTTGAGCAATATTTTCATCAGCCATCATGGCAGTATTACCGTGCGCCTGATGGACTAGAGCTCGTTGAATTTCATGGTTTTAAAGCGGGTACTGAGCGGACAAAGATTGTAATTCAGTTTCTTGTCGACTATCAGCTAGGGGAAATTGAACCATATTCTCTTGAAATAAATGGTGTTGTGCAAGAGGAAGCTGCTTTCTATGAATTAATGGACTCAGTATACAGCGTGCAGAATCCATTTGAGTTAGATGATGATTTAGATAAAGGGAGCGAAAAAAATGCATTGTAATACAAAAAGCTGTCAGGAACTCTGACAGCTTTTTTGTATTACCATGAGAAGTAGTCTTTTTTGTTGGTATTTTCAGTGTTTCCGGATTTTTTGCAGCAGCAATCGCAGCAATCGCAGTTCTTTTTCTCTTTCTCTTTCTCTTGATACTGCGGGTTGTACCAGTGAGTGCCATTTCCTTTGTAATAAGGGTTGTAATGAGAGTAAGCATCTTTATAGGAATATTTGTACTTTTTATAGCATTTGCAGTGATAGTCGTAGGAACGATTATATTTATGGGAACATTTGCTTCTGTTCGATCTGTTCGATCTGTGCGATTTGTTCGATCTGTGCGATTTGTTCGATCTGTTTGATTTGTTTGATCTGTTCGATTTGTTTGATCTGTTCGATTTGTTTGATTGGTTCGATTTGTTTGATTGGTTCGATTTGTTCGAGTTTTTGTTTGATCTGTTAGAGCTATTGGACGAACCTGGATCTTGGCTTAAAAATTCTCCCATACCCGCAGCTTGTACTTGTTGAACTGCAAGTTGGATGTCTTGTTTGTTATAATTTTTCATCTAAAATCCCCCATGGATGAGTTTTGTTATAAGTGCTGCTCATCAAATATATTGACTTGCAACTTTCAATATTAAGATATGTACAACCATGACAAGTTGTTTCAGTATTCTTTGAAAATAGTTTTATACCTATTAAGAATGGGTATAGTGTCAACGAGGTGACAGAGTACATACACTGGGGATAGATGTTACTAAAAGGGGAGGAAGAGGGATGCTGCCTTCTTATGATTTATTCATCCATCCTATGCATTTAGTTGAGCTTCGGAGAGACGTGTGGAGTGATGAACCTGTTCCGGGAAAGCTTACACATGAGAAGAAGAAGTACAATATTGAGATTGTTTATCGTGGATCTCATATCCGTGAGTTTGAAAAAAGGTCTTACCATATTGTATTCTATAAACCGAGAACGTTTTATGGAGTAAATGAAATCCATGTAAATTCCGAATTCAAGGATGTCTCGCTTATTCGTAATAAGCTGTCGCTTGATTTTTTTCAAGATATTGGAACACTATCTCCAAAATCTCAACATGTTTTATTAACAATAAATGGGAAGTTTCATGGTGTATATTTGCAGCTTGAATCAGTAGATGAGCAGTTTTTACGGCATCGTCATTTGCCAAAAGGCTGCATTCATTATGCGGTAGATGACGATGCGAATTTTTCGTTACTTAGTGACTTGGATCAAGATGTGAAGGAGTCATTATCTGCTGGATTCGAATTAAAATGTGGAGATGCTCAAAGTGAGGGCCACCTTATAGATTTTATGTATAAAGTAAATACAATCTCTCGAGCCGATTATGAGAAAGAGATTGTGAAGTATGTAGATGTTGATAA
Organism: Bacillus sp. OTU530; assembly: GCF_038440375.1. Classification (NCBI taxonomy): domain Bacteria; kingdom Bacillati; phylum Bacillota; class Bacilli; order Caryophanales; family Bacillaceae; genus Bacillus; species Bacillus sp. OTU530. The sequence goes on along the minus strand of NZ_JASATP010000014.1, from coordinate 16,413 downwards.
TTATTTAAAATGGCTCGTTGGAATTGTTTGTACACAAAACTTTGATGGCTTTGTACACAATTATGCACTTTATAGAAATAGCGAGACAGGCTTATTTTATATCATTCCATGGGATTATGATGCCACCTGGGGACGTGATATACAAGGTCGTGTGTTGGAACATGACTACATCCGTATTCAAGGATATAACACCTTAAGTGCTCGTTTGCTTGATGTACCAGCTTTTCGAAAGCAATATGCAGCCTTGATGAGGAGAGTTTTAGATGAACAGTTTACGGCTGCATATATGAAACCTAAGGTGGAGCAACTTCACGCACTCCTTCGTCCTTATGTACAAAAGGATCCGTATATGAAAGATCGGATAGATACTTTTGATCAAGAGCAGGGAGTTATTTTACAATACATTGAAAATCGCAATCGCTTTCTTAGAGAACGTCTTACAGAGCTGGATTAAGCGCAGATATGAAATCTGCGTTTTTTATACTGTAAGAAAGTATAAGTTTCTAGCTAGAAGCCAATTCGACGTAGCGAGAAATTTTAGGAATACAGTATAAGGGCAGGACTCGCCAATCGGCGAGTTTTCTGTACTGAAAAACAAGAGTTAATTTCTAATGATTATGAAAATATAATGATATTATATAATAAAGTAGAAGATGTTGTGTAGGGAGAGGAGGTGTAGAAGGCTGTCGATATTTATGTCATACTATAAGCTGCTCACGTAGTACTTGGATGTAACATGGCAGAGACTGAAGAAGGGTTTTATCTGGGAAAATAAAAAATTTCATGTACTGTAATGGGAATATTAAAGAAACTAAGAAGGACTTGGCAAGATGAGCATTTCATGGAATAATGGGAGAGGGATATAGGGCAGAATGCAAAATTGAGGAGAATTTTATGTTTTCAAATATTGTCGAGACATTGTTAAACTTTTTTATGGATTTGGGTTATTTTGGTGTGGCGCTTGGTCTTATGATCGAGGTGATTCCAAGTGAAATTGTGTTATCATATGCGGGGTTTTTAGTAGCTCAAAATGAGATTAATTTTATCGGTGCTGTCGTTGCTGGGACAATTGGCGGAACATTGGCGCAGATTTTCCTATATTGGCTTGGCTATTATGGAGGGCGTCCGATTGTCGAGAAGTATGGGAAATATTTATTGATTAAGAAAAGTCATCTTGATAAGTCGGAGGAGTGGTTTCAGCGCTATGGCGTTGGTGTTATTTTTTCAGCGCGTTTTATTCCTGTTGTACGCCACGCTATTTCGATTCCTGCTGGTCTTGCGAAAATGCCGCTTGGCAGGTTCACACTTTACACAGTACTTGCTATTATTCCATGGTCGATTTTTTTCATTTACTTAGGAGAACAACTCGGCACGAATTGGCGTCATATTAAGGAGTATGCAGCACCTTATATGCCATACTTTATCGTAGGTGCCCTTTTATTTATTGCGCTGTATATCTTCTATTCTTTATTTAAAAAGAAAAAAGCTATTTAGGCCGCCTTGTGCGGCTTTTTGCTTGTTCTAAAATCAAACGGTTGTCCATAGCTTTGTATAAAAAGCCGTTGGAGGACAATATGAAGGGATCACCTTTTTTACGGGGAACGTTATTTTTAACAATTGGCACACTCATTTCTAAAATGCTTGGCTTTGTATATGTAATTCCGTTTACAGCTATGGTTGGTACGAGTGGCTATGTGCTTTATACATATGCATATCGTCCCTACACGATTATGCTCAGCATTGCGACAATGGGTTTGCCGCTTGCGGTTTCTAAAATGGTGTCAAAGTATGATCAATTGAATGATTACCATACAGTGAAGCGAGTGTTACGGAGCGGTATTACAGTGATGATAGGGATGGGAGTCGTTTCATTTTTACTTTTATATGTATTAGCTCCGGTGCTTGCCGGCCTTGTCATTGATACAAAGGATCAGACAGGGAACAGCGTACAAGCTGTTACATATAATATTCAGGTTGTAAGTTTTGCTTTACTTATCGTTCCGGTAATGAGCTTGCTGCGCGGCTTTTTTCAAGGTTTCCAGTCGATGGGGCCTTCAGCGGCCAGCGTCGTTGTGGAGCAAATGTTCCGTGTATTAACAATTTTAATTGGCAGCTATGCAATGTTAAAGCTGTACAATGGGGACATTGGTATGGCAGTAGGTGCTGCTACGTTCGGTGCGTTTATCGGGGCAACTGCAGGGCTTTCTGTTTTACTGGCCTTTTACCTGAAGCGGAGACGCTATTTGAAACAAAGAGAAAGGAATAGTCTATCGACAACAACGAAATCATTTCGTTCCCTATATAAGGAGCTGTTTACATCTTCTATTCCATTTGTTATCGTCGGTCTTGCTATTCCGATGTATCAGACAGTGGATACATTTACGGTAAATCAGCTGCTTATGCATATTGGTTATGCACAAGTCGAGGCAGAGAAAGTGAATGCTATCATTGGTCTTGTGCAAATGGTTGTGCTGATTCCAGTGTCTCTTGCAACCGCATTTAGTATGTCGCTTATACCTGAGATGACGAAGGCGTTTACTGCCGGAAATCAACAGCAGCTTTACAAGCATTTTACTCGCACGAATATGTTTGTAGTAATTGTAACACTGCCTGCGGCAATCGGCCTTATTTTACTTGCGGAGCCTGTTTATACAATTTTGTTTGGAGTAGACAATGATCCGGTATTAGGTAGTGAAATGCTGCGTTACTATGCAGCGGCATGTATTCTATTTTCCTTATTTTCTGTTTCGGCAGCGATGCTTCAGGGGATTAATCAGCAACGAAAAACAGTAATTGGACTGCTGATTGGCTTGTTTTTAAAAGTGGTACTGAATGTTTTGCTCGTCCCCCAATTTGATTTTGTCGGACCAATTATCTCTACATATGTTGGGTATACGTTTTCGGTATTGTTCAACCTATGGATGCTGCAAAAACATGTTGGAGATTCATCGAGGTGAGGAAGAAGGTTGTATAATTTGCTTTGTTCCACTGTAAGAAAGTATTAATTTCCAACGTGAAACGAATGCGGCGCAGTAGGGAATTTTAGGAATACAGTATAAGTAGGGTTCGCCAATCAGCAAGTTTTCTTTACAAGATAAGAAAGTATAACTTTTCGGGGTGATGTCTAGCTCCCAAGGCTCAAAATGGCAGACTTCAGGCTGAACCTCCACAAAAGGCAAAAAGCGCCTTTTACCCCGGCCCACCCCTACGCTGCCATAAAAGGCGGGCCTTGTCCACTTTTCCTAACTTGTACAAGACAAAGGCTTGAACGCTCCGACCTATTCCTGAGCTATGCTCGCTCTTCGCAACATTAAGGATGGGTTTCTTAGCTGAAATAATAAAAACTATCTATTTTTCACGTGTATCTTATATTTTTCTATTGAAATCTGTTTGTTTGTTGCATATGCTTGAAATGGTGCTAGAAACGGTCTTAATATGATAACAGCTAGGTCGCTTCTTATATGCAGGAGAACTGGGGTGAGCAGAATGCTAAACATTTACTTGTCAGAGGAAAATGGCAAATTACAAGAAATTGATTCTATTCAAAAGGGCTGCTGGATTAACGTCCTTCATCCAACGGAAGAGGAAATTCAATATTTAATTGAAACATTGAATGTAGAGCTTGATTTTATTCGAGATCCGCTTGATGATGAAGAACGTTCCCGTATTGAAAAAGAAGATGATACGACGCTTATTATCATGGATATTCCAACTGTCCGTCACGGTGAAGATGGAAACTCCACGTATGATACAATCCCAATCGGTATGATTATTATGCCGGAGTGCTTTGTTACGATTTGTTTAGAGGAAAATCCTATTTTTGAACGATTTACAAATCAACGTATTAAAGGTTTCTATACTTTTAAAAAGACGCGCTTTGCGCTGCAGCTCTTATATATTATTTCTACTTACTACTTGCGTTATCTAAAACAAATTAGTCGTAAGACGGTGGATCTCGAGAAAGAATTGAATAAATCAATGAAAAACAAAGAGATTTTCACGCTGTTAGGGCTAGAGAAAAGTTTAGTATATTTTGCGACCTCTTTAAAATCAAATAAGGTCGTGATTCAGAAGCTTATGCGAAGCAGAAGCGAGTATTTAAAGATGTATGAGGATGATCAGGACTTACTGGAAGATGTACTTGTTGAAAACAAACAGGCCATTGAAATGGCTGAGATTTACAGCAATATTTTAAATGGGATGATGACAACGTTTAGTTCTGTCATTTCTAATAACCTGAACAGTGTAATGAAGCTGTTAACATCAATTACCATCATCTTATCGCTTCCGACAATGGTAGCAAGCTTTTTCGGAATGAATGTTCCTGTGCCGCTTACACATCATAAGCATGCCTTTGCATTTATTATGGCGATTGCGGCTGCATTATCATGTACAACAGCTGTTATTTTTTGGAAGAAGCGATACTTTTAAGGCCTCTGCAGAGAGGATTTTCTATCACCTTTAGTTCAGTGCACTTGGTGTCTTTGGCATCGGGTGCACTTTTTTACATTGTAAGAACGTAAAAATTTTCAGCTAGAGGTCAATTCGACGTAGTTAGAAATTTTTAGAATACAGTATAAGGGCAACTACGCCTCTGTTCTCACCCAAGAGCAGTGCTTTTTTTATGGAAAAGAAAATTTTAGCCTAGGTCTAGGGTCCCAAAAAGCCTTCAGCGTGGTAATTAAAAAACTCTTCCGTGGTACTAAATATTTCGGGTTTATCAGCTGAAATATCGGTATACGGAGGAGTTTTTATGTCAAAAGATACTAAGATTCTAGCACATACGGCTTGGAATTGTAAGTATTCGGCTGTATTTGCACCGAGGTACAGAAGACAAGTCATGTATGAGAAGTTAAAAAGGACATTAGAGGAATACTCCGCACTCTATGTGAAAGAAAAGGTGTGAATATTATATAAAAAACGTTATATAAAGATTATGTACATATGTTGGTGGGTCTTTCGCTTAAGTTAAGTATGTTCGCATTTGTAGGACGGATGTTTTGACTTATAAGTCATGAGTAAAATCATACATTTTGGGCATACTCAAATACAGCTTCTTTTATGTTCTCTTTATTACAAAATTTAAACTTGACAAAAGGAAAAGGGAAGAACTTTGAAAAAACTTACACTCATTGTAACTACTCTTATTTTTGTGTTCATTGGATCAGGCTGTAATTCTTTTCAATCAATGGAACACTCGAAAGCGGAATACTCGAACTCGGAAGACGATTTTTCTTTATCGGCTGGTGGCTGCCTTGTGTTAAACTATCATCGCATTCGCTCTCCGGACTGGTTCACTAAAACGTTAGAAAAGCTGACTCATAATACAGAATTAACTACATATTCGGTATATACCAATGAATTTAAAAAACAGATTTTGTATTTAAAAGAAAAAGGTATACCATTCATTACACCAGCCGATTTAGAAACGTATGTTTCAGGTGAAAAGCCAATGCCTAAGAAATGCGCACTTATTACATTTGATGACATTGATGTAAGTGTGTATGAACATGCTTATCCTTTTTTGAAAGCGGAGAATATTCCATTTACCGTCTTTATTATTACAGGACAAGTGGGAAATCCTGATTTTGATGGATTAAAAATGGTTACTTGGAAGCAGTTGGAGGAAATGAATCGTTCGGGTCTAGCTACAATAGGAACACATACACATAAGCTTCATTATATAGAACCAAATGAGAAAGCTCCGTTCTTGAAAGAAAAAAATTTGAATTTGTTTAAACAGGATTCTCTAGAAGCGATAAAAGTATATAAACAGCACTTTGGTACAGAGCCTATTTATTTTGCTTATCCATATGGATATGGCATCCCAAAGACTGACGAAATTTTATTAAATCAAGGGTATCATTTGATTTTTTCATTGAATCCTGGAACTGTAAAAGTGAATGATCCGCGATTTTTCATTAATCGGGTGTTAGTAGATCGGGGTGATTGGAAAGTAATAGAGAGGTGGGCTAATAGCTGATAAAAAAGTGGATATTATTGAGATTTCCATTTTTTTACATTGTAGGAAAGTATAACTTTTCGAGGTGGTGTCTAGCTCCCAAGGCCCAAAATAGCAGACTCCATGCTGAATCTCCGCAAAAGGCAAAAAAGCGCCTTTTACTCCGGCCCACCCCTACGCTGCCATAAAAGGCGGGCCTTGTCCGCTTTTCTTATACAATCGTATCTTTCAGCTTAATAATGTTATTCTTCTGAAAGTATTGAATTTCTTCTTCTGTAAGGGAGAAATACTGTGCCAAGTCCTGTGGTTGTACATCTTTCGGGAAACGGCGACGTTTCAAACTTCCGAACATGCGATAGTTATATTGAACCCACACGAATTGGATGATAAAGAAAATAACGCTGAACATTCCAATTTTGTATATAATATTTTGTACATCCTCCGCTTGAATTTGGAAAATCACCAATAATATTCGTTTCCATTCAAAATCTAAGTCACATGTAATGGTGACTACAAGCGTCAATATACTTAAGAGATAAAGCCAAAGAAGTACGGTAACAAGCACCTCTATAGACTTGATAACTAAGGGGCGTTCCTCTTGAATAATTATGCCCCCATGTTTCCTTTTACGCCGCGGTCTGGACTTTCCCATATCGCAAATGTTCCTTTCTTTCTAAAAATGGCCTTTGGAATGGCTCTTACAACGACAAGGGTATTCATATACCAGTACAGAACAGGATACCAAGCGGCCCAGAAGTAATACTTTTTCATTTCTTTATCGTACTTAGAATCTAATGCAATCGAAATAAAGAATTGCAAAATGCAAATTACGGATAAAATACAGGAAAACAGTGTAAACAGATTGAAAATATTTGCAGTTACAGCAGTGTTAAACAAAACGAGAAAAGTGAAAATAACCCATAAGACTGACCAGAGAATACTGCAAAGCTGTTCAACATAAATTAAATATAATCGCCGCTGCCGCCAATCTAAGAAAATATCCCAATGTCTCAATAGCACTTCCACACCGCCCTGTGCCCAACGAACACGTTGGTTCCAAATCCCTCGGATAGTTTCCGGGACAAGCATCCAGCAAATAGCATTTGGTTCGTAGCGTACATCCCAGAATCTTTTTTGAAGTTTCCATGTTACGGCTATATCCTCTGTAATCATATCGCGGTCCCATAGACCTACATCCATCAAAGCTTTTTTTCGGAATGCTACGATAACACCGGAAACAGTCATAATTTTTCCTAAAACACGCTGTGTACGTTTAATGCTACCAATAATACTCGCATACTCTACGAGCTGCATACGCGCCAATAAAGAACTGCGATTCCGCACACGTGGATTTCCCGTTACCGCACCTACACGCTCTCCATTATGTTCGGTTGTAAAATGTGGAATCATGTACAGTAGTGCATTTTTGTCGAGCAGGGCATCAGAATCGATGCAGACGAGGAATTCTCCCCGTGAAGCAAGTAAACCAAGATATAGCGCATTCGCTTTTCCAGAATTTTTCTGAAGGTCAATAAAACGAACATTTTTATGTTCTAAAGCTAATGCCTTTGCTACTACTGCTGTTCCATCTGTACTGCCATCATTTATCATAATTATCTCATAGTTAGGATAGTTAAGATTTAATAAGTGAGCAATTGTTTCCCGAACTGTCTCCTCTTCGTTATAACAAGGAACAAGAATAGATACGAGGGGTGATTCTTTCAAGGGTAATGGCTCCTTACGTTCTCGACGGAAGTAAAATAATAAAGAACCCGTTATCCAAAACAAACTCATGATAACGGGATACCAGAATAGATATCCAGAAAAAAATGCAAACATATTTCATGCCTCCAAACCTCAGGTGGTGGATAGGGGATGTTTTTGTGAAAAAATATTATCTTTTTTACAATGTGAAAATAAATATAAATATAAGTTAATATAGCGTTATGAAGATGTTAGCAATAAAATCTCTGCATGTAAATAGGGTTCCTATGGAAATTGCTTGCATATCATCTTTTCAAATTAAAGGATTTTCCATTCATCGGTTTTCTTTTTAATTGATGTAATTATTCTAAACCAGTATTTTTTATATACTACACTCTAGAAGTCGCAATAGGGAGTGCTTACAGAAAAGAGGGTGAAGAAAACTTGCCGACTGGCGAGCCATGCCCCCCAGCGAAGCTTATACTTTACTCCTAAAATTTCTCGCTACGTCGAGTCGGCTTCCAGCTAGAAGTTTATATTTTCTTAAAGTGAAAAACATCTAAACCATTCGTTAGCTTGAAACAAGCAAAACGCCAACTGGGGAAGGGCCTTCTGTCAAATTTGGACACCCTTCCATGCTACTGGATGGAAGGGTGTCCAAATTTCGTTGCTTTATGCATATCCTTAAGTTGATGAAAAAGCCCCCAGGTTGGGGGCTTTTTCATCATATACTGTTACTACACACATGTGTTAGCAATAGCAAACTGCTCCAATAATAATTAAAAGAATAAACAACACAACGATTAAAGCAAACCCGTGATGGTGGCCATAGCTCATGTTTTTTTCCTCCTTACCTGCATCTACAATATAACGTATGTCGTTTTGCCCGTTTTGACATTGGGTATATGTTGGGCGAATGTGTATTTTTTACGAAATATTGGGTGAATTCTCAGATAAGTATTAGAGCCAAACTGTAAGGAGGCAGTAACCAGGCTTGCAATTATGTAGAAAAGCTGCGATGTACCTTTTCTAGAAACCCTGCTTTTCCTTCTTGAAATTGTTTATGCCGATGCCCGTTCGCACCTGAAGGATGAGGAAAACCAAACAGGCAGGCTTGTTCATCAATCGCATGTACTTTTGACAGTTCAAATAGGGTATCGGAAACCGCCTTTCCGAGCGGAATGATGAGAGTGGGGTGGACGGAACGTAGCTCAGGCAAAAAAGTGGCTGTAATCCATTCCATTAGAATGTCAGAACGTATCATAGACGGATTATGACCTGTATAGTTTTTTTGAGAGATAAATACAGGGTAGCGCAGCATAGAGCACGGATGTAAAAGCGCCCTGTCTTCTCCAAATAGCGATGCTGTTGTTTGAATTCCTAAGTAAGCAGGGAGCCCGAGTTCATCAAGCATAGATGTTAAATGTGTACGCATGGAACCGGCAAAGCTTGCGTGTTGCTTCACGTGCTTTACCCCATCTTCTAAGGATTTGCCGTTTTCTAAGGCCTGTATAACTGCCTCATAAGAGAGCCGCATTTGGGTCCAGCCAGGTGTGATACCGACAATCATAATCTGTGCTTGATTATTAATATAATCAAACGGCGCGTAATAGATTTCCAATTCCTTTTCTTTATCAAGCAAAAAGCGAGGATGAAGAAGTTGTTCTTTTGTGAGCGGTTCTTTTGCTACTTCTTTGATAGCGGGTAGGAATTCTGTTGCTTGGTAAGCTCGTTTCATAAAAGCACACCTTCAATTCTTTCTAAATTTACAACGCATTTTCTGTTTTTTCCTTGATCCTTCTGAATAAAGGGAGGTGTAGCAGTCGTAATGCAACGATATATATATAGTAACCAAGGAAAGAGCTAAAGATAAGTAATACTGAAATTAAGGAAAAAGGGCTGTTGTGTATAGGATAGAAAAAATGCTTTCTTGCGCGAAAAGAAAGGGGCATGTGTGGGCATTATGTATTATATTCGTAAAGAAAACTCGCCGATTGGCGAGCTCTGCCTTTGGGCGAAGACAGAGGCGTATCCCCATCCCTACTTATACTGTATTCCTAAAATTTTTCACTACGTAGAAGGGTCTTCTCGCTAGAAATTTATCCTTTCTTAAAGTATGAAAAAACCCCATCTATGAACGGGGTTCCTCTTATAAAAATATGTATAGAAGGAAGACAGCAACCATAATGAACTGTATAATTGCTTTTGCAACAGAACTACTTAAAAAGCTGATGACCGTGGCAAACGCTACAAGGAATGCATCTTTCATCTCTTTTTTGTGTAAGAGTTCTGTTAAAAATACAAATAAAAATGGGATAATCAGTAAGCCAAAGGGCGGAAAAAAGAACGAGCCGATAATAATGGAAAGCATACCAACACGCTCACCCCATTTGGTACTGCCATATTTCTTTAAAAAGTAGCTATTCGCGAGAAAGTCAGCTACAAACAAAAATACAGTAAACAGCACCTGCAGAATCCAAAAGAGTACAGGTAAATCTGCACGGTCTATGCCAAACTGATACAGCAAAAATCCGACCCAGAGAAGAGGTATACCGGGAATAATCGGGTATACAAGGGCAACAAATGCTAATACGAAGCAAGCAATGACAAGAACCCATAGCAAGATACTCAAGTATCATACACCTCCTGGTTTTTCTTCTTTCATCATAAGGGGAAACAATAAGGGAGTCAAAGAAAACAAGAAGGTATAGTAAGCTGTCAGAATGTCATATGCACAATAGAAAAGGAGTTTTTGCTCACGATGTGCTTGCTGAAAAAAGCCGAAATACGATAGGCAATGGATGGAATCATAAAGAGAAAGGATTGTCTGTAAGACGTACTGATATAAATGCTTGAGGAAATAGACAATGCAAATGGTTTGTAGAATAATAGAAGTATATAGAGGGAGATGAAAGGTGGCGGCAGTAAGATGCGTGTGTTTTCATTTGTTATACAAACGGAATTAGATGTAGAAAAGTTGCAGGAATTGGTGCATACCGTAAGCTGCTTTGAATCGGATACTCTACTATCTATAAAAGGAAGAATAGTAGATATGAAAAGTATTCTTGGCCTATGTACGGTGATGCCTTATTCAGGTGATGAGATCGAGGTACGTACATCCGGCTATGATGAAGAGGAAGCTATGTTAGCTATTAAACGATGGTTTTGTTTGTAGCACTTTGAGCTATTCTATTATTCCAAATGGAAATCTCCTTTGTTTAAAAGGGGTTTTTTACACTGTAAGAGTATAAATTCCCAGCTGGAAGTTCATTCGAAGTAGTAGGGAATTTTAGGAATAAAGTATAAGGGCAACTACACTTTAAGAATGCATAAATTTCTAGCTGGAAGACCATTCGACGTAGCGCGAAATTTTAGGAATACAGTATAAGTAGGGCTACGCCTCTGTCTTTACTCAAGGGCAGGGCTCGCCAATCGACGAGTTTACTTTATCCCTAATCTAGCAGTCGGCGTTCTATTCCCGATAGTTTGTACATATATTGTCAACGAAAGGGTGATAGGATGAGCCGAAGCTATTTTTATGTGAAAAAAGCAAATTTTATAAAGATTATAGCATTCTGTTTCATTGGTGTATTGACTGCTTTTTTGTTTACAGGGGTAATGGTCACTTCACTCAAGCAAGCGAAGTCCTCCTATCTATACAACTGGATGAGCGAACTTTCTATGGGGGGATATATGTACGCCTTTGGAATGGAAAATCATTACTTTACGCAGGAATATAGAAATTTAAATAAAGATTTTTCCATATCGTCATTATTACTTTCTACTGCGACAAATATTCGCTTTAATGATGTAAGAAGCCTTCTTGGAACAGAATTGCCGGGACTTGCTAAATATGACATGGAAATCATTATTGCTGGAGAAGGGACAAACTATTCAAACCTGCCAATTGAATCTAATATCCCCCTAGAAGAGTTACTGCAGGAGCGAAAGGGAGACAGTACGCAACAGTCAAAAACAGAAACTTCGCGGACAGTCAAACCGCCTGCTCAAACAACAGGGGATAAAAAGGTTGTTTTCATATATCATACGCATAGCTGGGAGTCATATTTACCGCAGTTGAATCTGACTGGAGATGCGAATCCAAACAAAGCATCTAGTTCTGTTTCTAATATCTCAATTTACGGAGATCGATTAAAGCAGCAGCTCGAAAATTACGGAATTGGAACAATGAACGATAAAACGGACGTTGGGAAGCTGCTCGTAAGTAAAGGATTGAATTCAAACAGCTCTTACAGGGTATCAAGAGAAATTGTAAAGGAAGCAATGGCAAGTGACCCTGATTTACAGTTTATGTTCGATTTGCACCGTGACAGCGCTAGAAAGCCTGTTACAACTGCAATGGTAAACAATAAGCCGTATGCAAAGCTAGTATTTGTAATTGGGACAGGCAATCAAAATTACAAGAAAAATCTTGAGGTTGCCAGTGCCCTTCATGATATTTTGAATAAAAAATATCCAAATCTTAGCAGAGGGGTCATGTACAAAGATTTTAGTACAGGAAATGGAATATATAATCAAGACTTATCTGGACAGGCTATTTTAATTGAGGTAGGTGGCGTCGATAATACAGCAGAAGAACTGAACCGAAGTATTGATGCGCTAGCTGAAGCGTTCAGTGAATATTACTGGAAAGCTGAAAAGGTGAATGGGTAAACGCAAACAGATTGTTTGCGTTTTTTTATATTGTAAGAAAGTACACATTTCCGGCTGGAATTCAATTTGACATAGCTAGAAATTTTAGGGGTACAGTGTAAATGAAGCTATACCTCTGTTTTCGCTAAGCAATAAGTTTTCTTTATGCGTAGGTAAGAAAGCTTTCCTTAGCGTGTAGCTGGCTCTTATCTCCATGTGATAGATAAAATGCATCTTGTGCACAGGTGAAAATGGGAGCTCTCATAAGTTAGCCGGGTGTTGTGCTTGTATTCATTTTCTTGCTGAAATATCGAACCTTGGGGTTTAATGTCTGTTTAATTGGAAATATATAGGAAGGTATAATGGTGTAAAAATGGAATTTTAAGAAAGAGAAGGCTTTAAAATAGACAATAATTTAATTATGTAAACAATTTGAAGGTTTTTCATGGTCATCAGACATTCAGGGCAAGGAGTACCAAGAAGGTGATACCTTTGGATATCACGATGTACGATACTTTGTCTTTGCGAGGGACAACTATACTTGCCAAGTCTGTAAGAAAAAAGGTGGAATTTTACAAACGCACCATATCATCGACAGAAGCCATGATGGTAGCAATGCATCATCCAATTTGATTACGGCTTGCACAAATTGCCATACCCATGAAAATAACAACTGGCAATTCTCGGTCTTGTAGGCTTGTGCCTACCGGAAATTCATCCCCCACCTACTCATTGGGCTACGTCCTTCTTATTTCTTGAGGAGGGGGGCTTCTTTCCGGAAACTCTGTTAAAAGTATTATTGAAGCGACGGCAAAGGAGAATAAGCCGGAAACATGAATCGAAAAAGAAAGGTGGTGACATTGCTCTAAAAACGTATAAAAACAAAGAGGAATCATTGGAACGCTTCAAGCCTGCGGAGAACCAAGCAAACGATAGCAGCAAGCGGTGAGGCTGGGGTTTATCGGGGCAGGAAGTGCCAGCACGAATCAATCATTCCATTTGTTTTTGTTTTTAGCAGCAGGTGTAATGAGAAGACACTATCTCTTTTCAATCTCCGGCGTTTTACTTGTAGCGGCAATTGCGATGACTCTATGGAAGAATCCTGCTATTTATTTTCATGCTTCTGATGAAGATGCATCAAAGCAACTGTTTCCGAGCTATTGGTCCACTGTGGAAAAGCGTGAGGGGGCGATAGATGTAGTCAACAATCCTGATTCTATCCTCGTTCTTGTGAATAAAGAACGAAAGCTCCCGGATTTTTATGTTCCAAATGATCTAACCATACCAAATGTGCGCTTTTCTTTTGATGGAGATAAAGAAAAAATGAAAATGAGAAAGGAAGCAGCGGCCTCTTTGGAGAATTTATTTAAAGGAGCGGAGCAGGATGGTATATATTTATTTGCTGTGTCTGCGTTTCGCTCCTATGATCGGCAGAAGGCTTTGCATACGATGTACAGACGAACAGAGGGGGAAGCAGCAGCTGCGGCATCCAGTGCTTCGCCTGGAACGAGTGAGCATCAGACTGGACTGGCTGTTGATCTTACAGCACAATCTGTTAAGTTTGAGGTAACGCCTGCTTTCGAAAAGGTGAAAGAGGGGCAATGGCTTGCTCGTCATGCTCACGAATTTGGATTTATCATTCGATATCCAAAGGATAAAACTGCTGTAACAGGCTATACATATGAGCCATGGCATATCCGGTACGTAGGGAATCCACATGCGACGTATTTGTATGAGCATCGTCTTACATTAGAGGAAGTCATGCCGAAGAAGTAACTGGCATATATGTAGAAGGGGGAGAAGCAGGGGATGAAGGAATTGTACAAAAAGAAGGTATATGCTTACATCACGCGAGAAAAGGAAGAACAAACACAATTGCTCATCTGCACGCATCAGGGCGTCCCAGAAGCAGGTGTACGAGTACCAGGTGGAACAGTTAGACAAGGGGAAACACTTGAGGATGCATTGCTTCGCAAAATTCAGGAGGAGTCTGGTTTGCGGCAGGTCTCTCTCGGACATCTTGTAGCCGACGAGCTTATACATGTGAAAGACAAAAATGAATATCAGAAGCGGCACTTTTATCACGTGGCCCTTTCGGAAAGTTCCGTGGATGTATGGGAGCATTCACTAGAGCATGATGGGAAAAATAATGGGTGTGTACTTTCTTATACGTGGATGCATATCGACAAATGTCCTCGTCTTTTAGTAGACAGACAGGGAGCTTACACTCATCTATTGGAAAAGCCATATACGAGGGCAGTTTCATATTAAACTATTGATACGTAGCGGATCCGCTTAAACCTATAAATAAAAAGCAATGCCTTTGAGAGGTATTGCTTTTTTGTGTGAAAAAACAAAAAAATAGAGGGATTTGCCGGAAATATGAAGAATAACAGTATTTTGCTTATTTATAAAAGGAAGTCCTCCTTTTTGCATATGAGTCAGAAGCATAGTTTAATGGATAACATAACATTTTGTACTGTTTGTAAATTTCTTGTTTGTGAGATTCATATACATAATAGGGAGGAAGGTTTGGGGAGAGAAAGGGGCGATGTAGGTTGGCAGGATGGGTCGTATGGCTTATAATTGCAGGCTGCCTATTCATTGCAGAAATGCTGACACTTACCTTTTACTTACTTTGGCTTGGTGTGGGTGCATTGTTCGGTGCAGTGGCAGCCCTTGCTGCGCCAGAATCTCTGTTTGTGCAAGTCATTGCAGCTTCTATTGTCAGCTTGCTGCTTATCTTAGGATCGAAGCGCATTTCGCAGCACTTTCGGATGGGAAAGGGATATAAGGATGCAGTAGATGCTTTAGTTGGAAAAACAGCAGTTGTGACACAGGATATTACGGAGCAAGCAAATGGCATTGTGAAAATTGGCGGGGATGTGTGGAGTGCCACAGCAGACGAACACATCCGTCATGGAGAAAAAGTAAAAGTCGTTGAGAGACGAAGCACTGTATTATATGTCAGAAGGGAACGTGATTCATCATGGTTGGAGTAATTCTATCTATAGTACTTATCATTATTGTTGTTGTATTTGCAGTGCTTACTGTTAAAATTATTCCGCAACAGCAGGTTGGCGTCGTTGAGCGTCTCGGTAAGTTTAATCGTTTAATGAACCCAGGATTAAACATTCTTGTGCCTATTATCGACCGCGTACGTGTGTATCATGATTTACGTATTCAACAAACGAATGTTCCGCCGCAAAAGGTTATTACGAAAGATAACGTACAAGTTGAAATTGATACGATTATTTTCTATCAAGTAATTGACCCGGAACAAGCGACATATGGCATTTCCAATTATGTAAACGGCGTTCGCAATATTACGACAGCTACTATGCGTCAAATCATTGGTAATATGGAGCTCGATGAAACGCTGTCTGGTCGCGAGAAAATTTCAGCAGAAATTCGTCTTGCTTTAGATGAAGCAACGGAAAAATGGGGCGTCCGTATTGAGCGCGTTGAGGTTGTTGATATAAATCCCCCAAAGGATGTCCAGGTATCCATGGAAAAACAAATGAAGGCAGAGCGCAACAAACGCGCTATTATTCTAGAAGCAGAGGCTGCCAAACAAGATATGGTATTGCGTGCAGAAGGGGATAAGCAAAGTAAAATTCTTATCGCAGAGGGAGATCGAGAAGCTCGCATTCGTGAGGCGGAGGGGGTTCGCCAGGCGAAGGAGCTTGAGGCGCTTGGTGAAGCAAGAGCTATTGAAGCCATTGCACAGGCAGAGCAGAATCGGATTCGTCTTCTAAAGGAAGCAGGTTTGACAGAGCAAATTCTTGCTTATAAATCGTTTGAGGCGTTAAATGAAGTGGCAAAAGGTCCTGCTAATAAAGTGTTTATCCCATCTAACGCAGTTGAAACCTTAGGCAGTTTAGGAGCGCTTGGAGAACTGTTTAAGGAAAAGGGGAAGTAAGGATGAGAGAACCCGAGAATTACGGGTTCTTTTTGTTTCACTGTAGGAAAGTATAAATTTTCAGCTGGAAGACAATTCGACGTAGTCGGAAATTTTAGGAATACAGTATAAGTAGGGCTACACCTCGGTCTTCGCCCAAAGGCAGGGCTCGCCAATCGGCGAGTTTTCTTTA